>CAUZWH010000424.1:0-3381 GCA_963583675.1 Alphaproteobacteria bacterium | reverse complement strand
CTATATGCGGATATTCTATTCGTTTTAAGATCATCGTCAATTCACGTTGTGCCGGGGCGCCAGCCTAGCCCGAATGATATCGAGTTGGACGTACGCAACAATTCCTCTCGCAGGAGCGATTCACGCATTTCATCGCGAAACACCGAGCGCACGCATATGAAGCACACCGATGCGACGACCCGATCGTGGCGGTCGAAAACCGGCGCCGCCAGCGAAGCGGTAAACCGCTGTACGTCGCCAACAGTGCGCCCGTAGCCGAGTTCGCGAATCTCGGCGAGGATCTCGCGCATGGCGTTGGGGCTGGTCTCCGTGTCCGGCGTGAGCTTTTCGAGATGGCCCGCCAGATACTCCTCGATGAAATCGGGCTTGGCGTGAGCCAGCAGGACCTGCCCCTTTGACCCGCAATGGAGCGGGAAGTGACAGCCGTAGGTCGCCTTGGTGATGACCTCACCGGTCGCATGGCGAGAATACAGCACGACCGAGAGACGACCTGAGCGTTCCACCAATTGCACGGTAAAATCGATGCCTTCAATCCCGGTTTCGAGGTAGGGCTGCGCGACTTCCACGACCGGATGGTTGGCGAGATATGACGTGCCGATAAACCACATCCTCGGGCCAATGCCGTAGCGGTTGGTATCGGGATCGCGGGCCAGAAACCCGTCCTGTTCGAGTTGACTGAGCGTTCGGTGCAGTGTGGTCCATGAAACACCCAGCGCTTCGGCAACATCGGTGGCGCGACCCTGGTGGATTGCCAAATGCTCGAGCACTTCAAGCGCACGCCGCACGCCTTTGAGGGCTGGCGCACTACGCTCCTCGTTGCCGTTCTGCGTCGCGACCGCAGCGGGTTGCCTAATATCGTTCATTCAAAGCTACCGGATGTCGCCATCAATCATCCGCACCTGTACCCCCAAAATCAAGTACGACCGATATGGTGCGTCAAAACACTGGCACCCTCGGCTAAAGCCCGCTAATAAACCACCATCATTTTGCAGGGTGGAGGTCCAGGCCTCACCCGCTCTGTCGCCGTGACATGTTAACCATAGTGACAGATCAACAACGAATTCCATTAGGAGAGGAATACATGGCCGATTTTAGTCACGTGCATCCGGGAACGCCCACGACCGAACACAACATGCCGTTCGTTCCGGGTTTTGTTATCGATGGCGGCAAACTGATGTTCCTGTCGGGCATGGGTCCGCTGCCGATCTACCACAAACATCCGCACGACCCGACTGAAGAAGCTAAGTGGTACGAGGGTGATTTCCGTGACCAGTGCTGGAAAACCTTCAAAAACATCGAACTCATCATGAAGGCAGCAGGCGGCGATCTCACGCATGTGGTGAAGCTCACCCACTATCTCGTGGACGTATTCCGGGACCAGGATGTCCTCAACGAAATCACCTGGGACATCTGGGGCCACGACAACATGCCGCCGCGCACGCTGGTCGAGATTCCCTCACTCGCCCACAAGGACATGTTGCTGGAAATCGACGCCACCTCGGTCATTCCAACCAAGTAGTAGCGGCGTTCTCTGACAATTGGAGTTTCGTATTTTTGTGCCGGGCACCGAGTGCCCGACACAAGAATCGGCGTACCACGTTTGCCGAAGCCGAGACGATCGCCGAGCCCGAATATCTCGCTAAAAGCGCGGACCCACGCGACCTAGAGAGCCGCAACGAGATTTCGCGACTACTCGGGAACGTCGAGCACTAATTTGTCGCTCTTGGCGCGGGAGATGCAAATCATCATCCACTTGCCTTCTTTTTTAGCCTTCTCAGTTAAGAAAAGGTCGCGGTGATCGACCTCACCCTCGATCACCTGAGTCGCGCACGTGCCGCAAATGCCTTCCTCGCAGCTTGAATCGAGATCAAAACCAGCACCGCGCAACACGTCGAGGATCGATTTGTCGGCCGGTACATCGAGCACCTGGCCAGTGCCAGAGATCTCAACCTGAAAATCAGCGGATTCACCGTGTTCGATATCGAGCCCCTCGGTCGAGAAGAACTCGAAATGAACGGCTTCCTCGGGATAGGCGGCCGCAGCGGCATCGCGCACCGCGTTCATCAGCGGTCCGGGGCCGCAGCAATAGAGATCGGTTCCCGGCTCATGCGTTAACAGCAGTGTTTTGAGATCGAGCCCTTTTTCCTGGGGGTTCCCCTCGTCGAACACAAACTCGACGTGCCCGCCAAACGGCTCGCTTCTAAGCTCATCAAGGAATGCTGTGTTCTCGGCAAATCGCGAACAGTAATAGAGCTTGTAGTTGGCACTAATGTCCTGCAACCGGCGCACCATCGCCAGCATCGGCGTAATACCGATACCACCGGCGATCAGTACATGACGATCGGCATATTCGTTGAGCGGAAAATTGTTGCGCGGCGTACTAATCGTGATGACATCACCTTCTTTAATGCCGTCATGGAAGCTCAGAGACCCGCCGCGGCCCTGGCGCTCCCGAAGAACAGCCACGACATAGCGATGTCGTTCGCTGGGATTATTGGCGAGCGAAAATTGGCGAAGTTCGCCGTTTGGCACCCAAACGTCAACATGTGCGCCGGCGGTAAACGGTGGCAGCTGGCCGCCATCCGGATCGACGAACTCGTAAGAGTTGATCTCCTCCGCCTCGCGCGTGATCTTGGCGACACGCACATTTAGCTTTTCTTTATCCATTACTCTTCACCCGCACTGAGTAGCGCGAGAAAACCCTTCGATGCTAGCTGATTTACGCCTTCTAAAACATGGTGCAACGGGGGGCGTCAAGAAAATTGGTGACCCCCCACCTGTCCACGACCCAGCGCCACCCTAAATGCCGCTGCTCCGATCGCGCCGCACCTGATCGAGGATCACCGCGATCACGATCACAAGCCCGATCGTCAGGGTCTGCAGAAACGACGAGACTCCCGCCATATTTAGAACATTCGACAGCATGCCGAGGATCAGCGCGCCGTAAAACGCTTGCAGCATGCTCCCCGATCCACCGGTCAACGCCACGCCGCCAACCACGACCGCAGCCAACGATTGCAACTCCAATCCAGCCGCTGCCAGAGGTTGCGCTGCGCTTACCCACGAGGTCAGCACGATCGCGCCAACTCCGGCCATACCGCCGCACATCATATAAACCAGCGTTGTGTGTAGCCTGACGTTGATGCCGGAGTTAAATGCTGCCGTAGAATTGGAACCGATCGCATAAACGTAGCGCCCGAACACCGTGAATTTGAGCACGAAGGCGCCAAACAGAAGCGTCGTCACTGCAAAAATCGCCGGCACCGGAATACCGAGAACCCCGCCATAGCCGAGGGTGTCGACTAAAACTTCGGGCACATCGTAGTTGGGAATTCCACCGGTCAGGATGAGCGCTAAGCCCTTGGCCACGGACAACATTCC
>CAUZWH010000423.1:0-3383 GCA_963583675.1 Alphaproteobacteria bacterium | reverse complement strand
TGTACGCGTCCAGGACCTACTCGATCGATTCGGTGCCATTGCCAGCCCATCCCCCTTCTTGGTCGGCGATCGGATCTGTCTGGCCGATTGCGCCTACCCCTCAACGTTGATGTACCTTGAGCTGGTGACCAAAGCGATGGGCCGTTCGATTACCTATCCCACCACCGTCGCCGCCTGGCAAGAAACTGTCCTCGCTCATCCGGCCGTGGCCAAAGGTATGGCGCGCAATCGGGCTGCTGGAGAAGCTTGGATACCCAAGAAGCTGGCGGAATAGAGCCTGGTCGTGAGCACCGCAGCCTCGCTTCAAACTGACGTGCTGATCGCCGACGCCCTGGCCAGCTGGGCCGCTAGATTCCAGCTGAATCAGGTTTCAGACGACGTAATCCACGAGGCCAAACGCTGTATCCTCGACGTCATCGGCGTCTCTTACGCCGGCGCCGCGCACCCGACTGTTGCGCTGACTCGCGAACAAGTGAGCGCGCAATATAACGCGGGCCCTTGTTCGTTAATTGGTACCGACGTCACCGCGTCGAGCACCGGCGCAGCGCTGGCCAATGGAACGGCTGCGCACGTCTGGGACTATGACGATGTGTCCTTCGAAGGGATGGTACATGGAACGGCGGCCGTGTGGCCCGCTGTCCTTGCGGTTTCTCAGGCCAGTCAGGCAAGCGGTGCCGATCTTCTCACCGCCTTCGTCGCCGGGGTGGAGGCCGAGTATGCGCTCGGGCGTGCGTTCACCCCTGAGCTATTTTTTCGCGGCTGGTGGACTACCGGATTGCTCGGCGCGATCGGAGCGGCAATTGGCGCCGGTAAGGCCATGGGCTTGGATGCAAGGGTGTTAACCCAGGCCATTGGCATTGCCGCCGCGCAGGCTACGGGTCCCTATGTTCTGGTGGGGACACCGATCAAGCCTTACGCCTGTGGGCGGGCCGCGGAGGCAGGCGTGCAGGCCGCAAACTTTGCGCTCGCCGGTCTCACCGCGCCCGACGATGTGTTTGAACATGAGCAAGGGTTCACCGCCATGTTCGGCGACAGAACCTTCTTCGCCGACGAATTGGCCAAGCTCGGTGACCGGTTCGTTCTCGAAACATCACGCCTTACGTTCAAGCGTTATCCAGTCTGCGCGGGCGCGCAAGGGTCGGTTGAGGCGGTGCTCGATCTCATAGCCGAGCACGGTCTTACCGCCGATCAAGTAACCAAGGTTCGGTGCGAGGTTACGCCGGCGATAAGCCACTACATGCAATACCGAGTGCCGCGAGACACGACCGAGGCTCAGTTTAGCCTGCCCTACTGCATTGCCTGTGCCCTCTTATTCGGCGGCATCACCTTCCAACATTTGACCGAGGCTGCGATCAGAAATCCGCGCACCTTGGATGAATTAGCGAAAGTCGAGGTCGTGCCATCTGAAACCCTGGCGGAACAGGAAAAATCCCACGAGGACCATATCGAGCCAGCCATCGCCACGATATGGACCGTGGATGGACGTGAGCTTAGGACGGTGAATCGTGCTGCAACGGGGACACCGCAACAGCCGATCAGCGATTCCGAACTTGAGGCCAAGTTCCTCGCCTGCACCGCACCTTCGATGATGCCGGACGAGGCCAAGAGCCTGATCGCACGCATCTGGAAGTTGGAAACATTGGGCTCGGCCCTTGCACTCCTGCCCTCCAAACGCTAGCTAATTACCGGTGGGATCTAACGATCCCAGCTCGAAAAAGTGGGCGCACAACCGGCTATGGAAACCGATAACGAACTGGTGGCAGCACAGCGCGCCGACCGCGGGGCCGATCTGTGGACAGCGGTGGAAGCGGCTCAATTCGCCCATGTTGTCGAACGCGACGACCGTGAAAGCGATGTTGAATCCGATTCCGCCGACGCGTTTCCCGATCTCATTTTTGAACTCGCCGAAGATTGGGACGAGGCCGATAGCAACGACCAAGCGACGGCGCTGGCGCAACTCGACACGCGACTGCGTAGCCTCGCCAAGCGCGAACTATTCGTTCACGTCGCAGTTGTCGAGCGAGACTTCGCAATCTCTGGCGACGAAATAGCCAGCCTGCCGATCGCCGTTCTTAAGGTCGGCCGCGCCGCGTTTCCTTCGATTACGATCCATCTGCCCGAGGTGATGGACTCGGCGTGAGGTCCTCAGTCTTCGATGACCGCCATCGCCTCGACTTCGGCAACGATCCCATCGGTGAAGAAGCCGCTTACACCAATCCACCCCGTCGTCGGTTTGATATCGCGAAATACCTCCGCATGGGCCCGCGCCGCTTCTTCCCAGGTCGACATGTCGAGCAAATACATTCGCGTTTTGACGACATCGTTGAATGTCGCGCCCGCTTCCGCCAATGCTTCGCCAACCATTTCGAGGGCAAGCTTGGTTTGTTTATAGACGTCGCCCGGGTGCAGGATCGTTCCGTCCGGCGCGGTCGGCGTGGTCAGGCATACGTCGACGATATTGCCGACCCGCACGGCCCGCGAATATCCGGCTGAATCTTCCCATGGGCGCCCTGAGCTGATGTTCTGGCGTGGCATCTTTTTCTCCCTCACATGTTGCAATTCACAATAATTCTTCTTCGAACGGGAACGTCGAAAGCAGTTCTGTCCCGCGCTCGGTAACCAGTAGCTGTTGTTCGAGTTTCACGCCTTCACCGCCGGCGTCGGCGCCGACATAGCTCTCGACGCAGATCGTCATGCCCGGTTCGAAAATCCCGTCGACGTTGCCGAGGCCCGGCCCGGTTGGGTAACCAATGGTCGGATACTCGTCGCACATCCCGACGCCGTGCGCGACGCAGCCATAGCGGTTGGCGACGAACTCGTCTGGGATCGGCCACGCCCGTTCGGCAAATTCGGCAAATCCCATACCTGGCGCGAGCAGCGCAACGTCGTGCTGAATTTGCTCGTAGGACAGGCTGTAGAGACGCCGTTGCTCGTCGGTCGGTTTCCCGATGCCGCAATAGTAAGTCCTTGAAATATCGGCCATATAGCCAAATGGTCCGATCAAGTCTGTGTCGAAAGCAACCAATTCACCGGCGTGAATGGCTCGGCCCGAGCATTCCTGCAGCCACGGATTCGTGCGTTCGCCGGAGGCCAGGCAGCGGGTTTCAATCCACTCACCGTCGCGCGCGATGTTGGCTTGGTGAAGCAGGGACCAAAGTTCGTTTTCAGTGATTCCCGGAATAAGGGCCTGGTGCATCGCCCACATGCCGGCTTCGCAAGCAGCGACCGCGACTTTCATGCAAGCGATCTCTTCGTGAGATTTGATTAACCTGGCTCGTTCCATGATGCGGCTAACATCGACCAGCTCGATGCCATGCCGTGCGAGGGCATTTGCGCCCAGTGGGTCGATCCGATCGATCGCAAGCCGTTTTTCCTGCCCGCAA
>CAUZWH010000422.1:0-3398 GCA_963583675.1 Alphaproteobacteria bacterium | reverse complement strand
GAATCACTGGTCCTACCGGACGATATCGATTATGGGGCGATTGCCGGCCTTTCGAACGAGATCTCCGGCACACTTAGCACCATGCGGCCGCGAACACTTGGCGCCGCCGCGCGCCTGTCGGGGATCACGCCCGCCTCGCTAACGACACTTTTATCATATGTGAAGCGCTCTGAAAGTTTAGTGAAAACAATGGGCTAAGGATTGGTTGATCGTTTGGTTAAATGAACAATAGGCTCACATCTCAAGACTTCGCCAGAATCACCGATGTTTCACGTGAAACGCTGCAAAAATTAGAGCTCTACGCACAGTTGGTGACGAAATGGCAGTCATCGATTGGGTTGGTCGGCAAGTCCACCATTCCAGACCTATGGCGACGCCACATGCTCGATAGCGCTCAGCTTATTAGGCACGCATCGAAGAAGTCAGACGCTTGGCTCGACCTTGGCAGCGGCGCGGGCTTTCCGGGAATGGTTGTATCGTTGCTCGGCGCGACCGAGGTCCACCTCGTCGAATCCAATCAACGCAAGTGTGAATTTCTTCAGGAAGTGAAGCGTCAGACGGATGCGCCGGTTGCGATACACAATGTCCGGGTCGAAGCGCTGGAGTTATCGCCCGTCGACGTTGTTACCGCACGAGCGTTGGCGCCCCTAACAGAATTGTTGACTCTCGCGCACCCGTTTATGTCGTCTGACACCCAATGCCTGTTTCTTAAAGGACAACATGTAGCAGACGAATTGACCGATGCTGCAATATATTGGAATATGTCGGCTGAGCGCATAACGAGTATGTCGGACCACCGAGGCACGATCGTGCGCTTAACCGAGGTGTCTCATGTCTGAGCTATCGACCCCAGAATTTGGTCCACGAGTGATCCCACGTGCGCGGGTCATCGCGGTTGCCAATCAAAAGGGTGGGGTCGGCAAAACAACGACCGCAATAAATTTGGCAACGGCTCTTGCCGCCATAGGGCGAGCCGTCTTGTTGGTGGATCTTGATCCTCAGGGCAACGCCAGCACCGGACTCGGTATCGATCGGGCGTCGCGCTCGGTGACGAGCTACGATGTGGTGCTGGGCTCGGCCACGCTGCGCCAGGCGGCGGTTCCAACCCAGATCCCCGGCCTGGAAATCGTACCGTCAACCGTAGATCTCACTGCGGCAGAGATTGAACTCATTGAATTGGATGATCGTTACAATCGGCTGAAGGGCGCGTTCGACCAATGTCGCCATGCCTACGACTATATTCTGATCGATTGCCCGCCAGCACTGGGGCTATTAACGCTCAATGCCTTGATTGGATCAGATGCTATTCTGGTTCCATTGCAATGCGAGTTCTTCGCTCTTGAGGGACTCAGCCATCTAATGCGAACCATCGAACTCGTGCGGCGCCGCTTTAACGCAAATCTTGAGATCCAGGGCGTCGTCCTTACCATGTTCGATCGCCGCAACAATTTGTCGGATCAAGTTGCCGCCGACGTCCGCAGCTATTTAGGCGACAAAGTCTACCAGACTGTTATCCCCCGCAACGTTCGGGTATCTGAAGCGCCATCGTTTGGAAAACCAGCCCTGCTTTATGATCATCGCTGTGCCGGCAGCCTCGCTTATATCAAGTTGGCCCGCGAGTTGTTGAAGCAGGAGAACCAACTGAACGCAGCATGATTAACGAAGCACGGCACAAAGGCCTTGGTCGAGGTTTATCGGCTCTCCTTGGCGAGGACAACGACGATTATGCGACCCTCGATCGGGAGCGCACACCACTTGAGGTGCCGGTCGAACACCTAACGCCTAATCCGTTTCAGCCCCGGCACCGGTTTAACAACGACGAAATAGAAGGGCTCGCGGATTCGATCCGCGAACACGGGATCATTCAGCCGATCGTTGTTCGCCGCCATGTCGAGGGTAATGATCGGTTTGAAATTATAGCCGGCGAGCGTCGTTGGCGCGCGGCGCAACGCGCCCAACTTCATCAGGTTCCAATCGTTATCCACGATCTGGATGACTCCAAGCTTCTCGAAGTCGCCCTGGTCGAAAATATTCAACGTGCGGATCTTTCACCTCTCGATGAAGCGGCCGCCTACCAGCGTCTAATCGACGATTTTAGCCATACCCAAGACGCACTTGGCAAAATCGTTGGCAAGAGCCGCAGTCATGTCGCTAACATGTTGAGATTGCTCGGTTTACCGGATCTCGTTAAAGCGATGCTGGATGAAGGTGTTATCACCGCGGGGCACGCACGTGCGATCCTCAGCGCAGACGATCCTGAGGGCCTTGCCCAATTGGTTGTTAGCCAAGAGCTCAGCGTTCGTGAAACGGAGCGATGTGCGCAAACTGGTGACGTCAAACAGACGCGCGAACGCCAAGCACCACCGGAAAAAAATCCCGATTCACTTGCCTTGGAAAACGATATTTCGACCGCGCTCGGACTAAATGTCGAAATTCGCTCGAAACCCAATCACAGTGGCGAAGTCAAGATTCGCTACGGCACTCTCGAACAACTTGACGAAGTTTGCCGCCGACTGTGCCATCGATAGATCAAGCGGGTTAACGACCCCGGCGCGCGGCTGCCGTCAATTGCATCAAGGCGCGGGCGCACACGGCCTGATCCGGAATTCCAGTCGTTTTACACTTTAGTTCTGATTCCAAAACGATTTTTTGTGCGGTGCTTAGCCTATTCAAGTCCCAACGCGAGGCTTGACGGCAAAATTCATCGCGTCGCTTGAAAAATATCGGTGGTCGCAGCTCGCCCACGGCCTGGGCGATGGTCATCCCGGCGTCCACCATACCAACCGCCCGTTGAAGCCGCCCGATATGCCCGGCAACGACCCGCAGAACGCCAACCGCGCTCCCTCCTTCACGAAAATATCGGCCCAACGCCCGGTCAAGATTTTGTTGTTCGCCGCCGCCAGCCGCATACGCGACATCTTCCAGCGCCATCGCCGATGTATCCCCAACACAGGCTTTAGCCGTGGCAACATCGATCGGTCCACCATCGGCGCCCACATATAGCGCCACCTTTTCGAGTTCGCGGCGGGTCAATTGGCGGTCGCTGCCGCTAACATTCTCCAAATATAAAACAGCATCATGATCGGCTTCAACGCCAAGTTCCCTTAGCGTGTCGCCGATGAAGTCGGTCAACACCGCACCCTCGTCTGAGTAACACGCCAACGCTGCGGCATTGTCGGCTTGTTCAAATCCGCGCCGTAGGCTTGATCGCGCTGAAAGCTCGCCAGCTTCGACAACCACCAGTGCATCGCCAGGTGGATCATCGAGAAACTCCGAAAATATTGGTCCCAACCGATCCGACGCATCTCGGACACGGATCGCCCGACGCCCTCCCATCATCGATATGGCGGCTGCCTCATCGCGCAACCGCGCATTGTCCTGTTTGATCTGAGCGGCCG
>CAUZWH010000421.1:0-3401 GCA_963583675.1 Alphaproteobacteria bacterium | reverse complement strand
TCATTGCGGGCGATAGTGCATTCGCTCTGTTCCCTCCAAAGGAGCGGGCAATTCTGCGCATTGCCGTGGTGAAGGCAGCATTGGAACAGGAGGATTATGAAACCGCCGACTTGATCCTTACTCGGCTCGTTGACGAGGCGCCGACCAATGCGTTGCGCGCTCAAGCCAAGCTGTTGGTCGCCCGTGCCAAGGACGCTCTCGACGATCCCCTGGGTGCCATGGAGACGGTGGACGAAGCTATCGCATCTAACGATCGCCTTGGCCGCGCTGAGGCCAATTACCTAAAGACTGAGTTGCTTCTGAAATACGACGAGATCAAACCTCAGGAAGCTATCGAGCACTTGGAAGCGTTGCGTTTTGCGTGGCGTGGTGGCGACTACGAGTTCCGGCTTCTCAATCGTGTCGCTAATTTGCATATCGATGAGGAGCAGTACGCCGATGCGCTGAAGTCGCTACGCGAAATCGTCACTTACTTTCCCGGTGATAGCGCATCGAAAGAGGCCGGCAGCCGGATGGATGAATTATTCCGGGACCTATTCCTCAACGGGCGCGCGAGCAAGTTGGATCCAATCAACGCGTTGGCGCTCTATTTTGACTTTCGTGAATTGACTCCGGGTGGCGCCGATGGCGATCGAATGATCCGGATACTTGCCGATCCCCTGGCTGCTGTGGATCTTCTCGATGGTGCGGCGCAACTTCTCGATCATCAGGTTAAGTTCCGCCTGCGTGGTCAATCCAAGGCGCGTGTGGGCGCACGCCTCGCCGTAATCCACCTGCTCGATCAGAAACCGTCGGAAGCTCTGCGTATCCTGAGCGCCTCACGCTGGGTGAACTTACCGAAGGATCTCGAAATGGCGCGCCGACAACTTCAGGCGCGAGCGTTGGTTGATCTCAACCGTGACGAGGAAGCGCTCGAATTGATAAAGAACGATACGGTCCGGCGCGCGGAATTGATCCGATCGGAGATACATGGGCAACGCAAGGAATGGGTCAAGGTTGCCGCAAGTCTTGAGAGCATCCTTGGTGAACGGTGGAACTCCAACAAACCGCTTGATGAGATCGAACAGACGCAGGTTCTTCGCCTTGCGGTAGCACTGACGTTCGAAAACAACCGGGCCGGTCTCGATAGTCTCCGTCGCCGCTACAATGAAAAATGCAAGCGGGCTCAAACGGCAGCGGTTTCGATCTGTTGACAGGTAACTTCGATCGCACCAGAACGGCGTTTCGAGAATTGTCCCAACAGGTGGCCACGCTCGGCACGGTGGACGCATTCATGGCGGGCTATTACCAAGCAGCTAAGAGTCAGCAGCTAAGTAATTAGCTAGCTTACGAATAGCTGTACGCAGCTTTTGGGGCGGGATTTTCGCTCGGACTCGGTTGCGCGCGACGCCCGTCCACTCAGCGAATATACTTAAGCCTGGGATAAGGAGATTTCTCATGGCTTTAACACTTTCGCACGGCGGTGACACCACCTTTACGTCCTCGTCTCCCGATAACGAAATTCTGATTGGTACGAAAGAAGGAATTGTTCGTATCGCACGCGATCAAGGTGGCGCGGCGTGGCGGGTGGCAGACCGGTGGCTGACCGACAAGCACATCCACGCCCTCATCATAGAACCGTCGAGTGGCGCGATCGTTGCCGGCGCCACGCAGGATGCGGTATTCGTCAGTGAGGATGGCGGCGGCACATGGGAGCGCCGTGATAACGGCCTAATCGAAACCGATGTGTACAGCCTCGCGGCCTCCCGCATCAACGGCACCAGCCGAATCTACGCAGGGACGGAACCCGCGCACCTCTTCTGTAGTGATGATCTCGGCCGCAATTGGTCTGAACTTCCGGCGCTGCGAAAGGTCGACATGTCGGCATGGACGTTCCCGGCGCCACCTCATCTCGCTCACACCAAACACATCAACTTTGATCCGACGGATCCGAATACTCTATTTGTCAGCATCGAGCAGGGTGGGCTGCTGAAGAGCACGGATGGGGGTGAGACTTTCACGATTATTTCCGGCATGGACGACGATGTGCATCGGACCGCGATTGACCCGACAAATCCGGACCAGATCTACCTTACGGGTGGCGACGGGACTTATGTTACCGCCGATGGCGGTGCAACCTGGGAGCACCGGACAGACACCAAACACGAGATCGGTGGCTATCCAGACTTCGTTCTCGTGAATCCCAAAAATACGGACACGATCTTCATTACAGCAGCCGAAACCCAACCTGGCGAATGGGGCGAGCGCGGCACCACGGGATCGCGCATCTCAAAGAGTGTCGACCGCGGGAAGACGTGGACACAGTTACGCAATGGTCTTCCGGATCGGCTAAAGCCATCCTTCCAGGCCGTAATCCTGGAAGATTGGGGGGCTTCGTTCTCGATCTTCGGCGCCACGGTGACCGGTGAAGTGTGGGCCAGCGAGGATGGCGGCGAGAATTGGGCGGAGATCGTGACTGGCCTACCGCCAATCTCCAAGGGCATGCATTACGCTCTGCTGTAGCCGCGATACATCGATCCCGCTCATTTTGCGAGCGGTAATTTCGGTGGTTGGGAGTCCGGTCCTGCATCGGTCACTGATTTCGGAATGATCGATACGGCCGGGGTTCTTGCGAAATGTAATGGCGAGGTCGCGGGCGCATCGCCAAGATCATCAAGCGCCAGGTCGCGAGGAACGTCCGCCACGCGGGCGGCTGCGCGGTTGTGAACGGTATACAATACCTGCGTCTTATTGGAATATGGAGGTGAGCCGGCATGTAGGATCTGCGAAGCCGAATGAGCGACCCTGAGGCATCATCGAAGGAGTAGCAATGCCCACGCGATTGTTAGGGGTGATAACCGTACTCGTCGTCATGGTCGTTTTAACGAACGCCGACCGCGCGCGGGCTGCATGCAGCGCCCCGTCGTTCGCTGAAAGTCAGCCGCGCCCGCCCGGTGCGGCCAACCGACCAAGAATGCCGAGCTGCGTAGCGACCCAGAGGTTAACCGGCCGTGAGGCTGTGTTTTCAAGAAATATCAGAATGATGCCAACCGTTATGTAAAACGGCTACAAACCTACGTGAACAACGCGCAGAGTTTTGCTAACCAAGCCATCGCCTTTGCCCGCAGCGCTAGTGCCCACGCTCGCTGCGAAGTGGACGAAATGAACAATCAGTAGTGGCGCCACAGAGCGGCTATGTGGGAACCGATCTAGCCAAAGCTTTGGACAAGGCTCTCTGAGACGAGCTTCCATCCATCAACCAGTGCAAAAAAGATTGGCTTGAATGGCAGCGAAATAATGATCGGTGGCAACATCATCATACCCATCGACATCAAGACCGACGCCATCACTATGTCGATAATCAGGAGGGGGATAAAGAGTAAGAAGCCAATCTCAAAAGCGCGTCTGAGTTCGTTGATCAA
>CAUZWH010000420.1:0-3417 GCA_963583675.1 Alphaproteobacteria bacterium | reverse complement strand
GCGCCATTTGTTCGTACCACTCGTCGGTTCCATGAAACTCGGGGTCGACATCGACCACAACACCGCGATAGCTGAACAGCCTGTGGCACACGATCTGCCCGACGTGGAACTTAGCGTGGGTTTCCATAGATTTAATCCTGGCGGCGAAAGAACTAACCGCGTGTGCTATCGAGAAACCCGATGAGGATCTCATTGAACCGGGCGGTGTCCTCCATGTAGGAGCAATGGCCGCAGCCGGGGATCGTTTCGAGCGGCACTGTTCCCAACAGATCGCGGGCACTTTCGCCAACGCTGAGCGGGACCGCCTGATCTTCCGCACCCCAAATTAACAACATCGGTTTGGACGTTGCGAACTCCTTGAGCGCATTGCCGACACTATCGGCGTCGATGCTGTCGACAATATAGTCGCCGAGTATGTCAAACGCCTGTTGTGCACCGGGGGAGTTATTGATGCGAAACTCCTCGTTGATGAAGTCTTCGGTTATTAGTTCGTGCTTAGAGAGGACGAATTTTAGCTTTCCGGCGATTCCATCGCGGGTAACGTTCTTGACGTTGTTACGGACGTTTTTGCTCGCCTCTGCGCCGAGCGGCATCATGCCAACCGCGCCAACAAGAACGAGCGCATCTACACGCTTGGGATTGTTGACCGAAAAATAGCCGGCGACATGACCGCCCAGCGACGTGCCAACGATGGCAGCGTGCTCAAGCCCCATACTGTCCATAAAATCGCGGACGAACCCGGCGAATGCCGGAACGCCGTAGCTATAGTCGGTTCCCTTGTAGGCGGATCCGTGGCCTGGAAGATCCACGGCATAGCAATGGTAGCCGGCCGCCGCCAATGGTTCGAGATTGGTCTGCCATCGGTCTGCTCGGGCGCCGAGGCCGTGAATCATCACAACATTCCGGTCGCCGCTTCCAGACTCAAGAACATGCGTCAGCGTCTGACCAGCGCCAAACGGATATTGAATGATGCCCATGAATTCCCCCCTCCACTCTGTTCGAAGTGAATGTCGTTAGACCTACCAGATTGTCGCAACGTTTGCATTTATCGCCCGCTTTAACGTTTTTTTCTAATTCAGGCGAGAACTGTTGGTACCGGGAGTGCCGCCCGAGCGCGTTGCCATGTTTGGGGAGTTCCATGATCAGTAACCAACAGACTATCCGTGGTGCAGAGAAGGCCGCAATTATCATGCTTGCGGCGGGCGAAACGCACTCGGTAGAACTAATCACACGTCTCGAAGATGAAATTAACGAAATTTCCGAAGCAATGGCGAGGCTCGAACACGTCAACGCTACCGTTGTCGAAAGTGTGCTCAATGAATTTTCCAGCCAAGCCCCGGCTGATGACGAAGGCGTCAATTCGAGTGCAGCGCTCCCGCGACGCGAGCCCGAGACCCCTGATTTTCGCAACTATGCGGGGCAATATGGCGCAACCGGCGCCGCGGCAGAGCCGGTGCCGACCCGATCCGTATGGTCGGAGCTAGATCAACTCGATCCTGATCGTCTGGCCCGTTACCTAGAAAACGAACATCCGCAAACCGCGGCGGTTGTGCTGGCGCGCTTCAATCGGACTCAAGCGGCCACGGTTTTGTCGAAATTTCATGAAGCATTTACCACCGATATCGTCGATCGCATGCTGAGTGCCGATGGTGTGAAGGATGAGATCCTGGCCAGCCTCGAACAAACGCTTCGCCGCGAGTTCGTGGACCAGAAAGGCGCCGATAGTGCCGACCAGGATGCTCTAGACACCGTTGCCGCTTTATTGGAGCAAACCGATCCTGACGCCGCGGAAAGTTTATAGGAACGTTGTCGCATCGCAATCAAAGTGCCCTCAAACGTATCCGCGGCCGGCGTTTTACGTTCGAAGATCTCGAGCATCTGAGCGCCGATGACCTATCCCGTATTACGCCACGGCTAAAACCGAGCCAACTGGCGTTGGCTTTAACGGGAGCGTCCGATTCGTTGGGGGATCATGTCCTGGCGACATTTCCGAAGCGGGTGGGTCTTTCCATTGAGGCAGAAATGGCTTCGCGTGGGCCGGTACGTCTTCGCGAGGTCGACGCCGCTCAATCGGCCGTCGCCGACGCGGCCCGATCGATTTTGGGGAAGCACACCCAACCAACCATACTGACGGCGTAAATCTAGCTGGGCCTACTTTTACGCAGACCCGTCGATAGACCATCCTACGGTAGTTTATAGTCCACGTACAATCAGGGCACGTAGAGGCCGGATCGGAATTTCGTCTTGGAGAATCTGCAAGAGTCCGTGCAGAAACTCGTTTACTCGCCGCTGTTCCTCCTCCGACCACGCGCCCGCGGCGGCTGAGAATAGACGAGAATCAAACGGTATAAGTCCGCCCACTGCCTGTAACGCGCCGCGCGCGATCTTGCCGGTCTTGCCCGAACCCGGTAGTTCGTCGTTCTTATCGTCCGTGTCTTCGCTCATAGCTAAATTATAGCCAGCGCCCAAGTCGCGGCAATCGCGTGCTCACATAAATTCTCCTTCGCGTCCACTTCATCTATGTAGAGGGAGTCAACTTTCTGTGGGGGATGTCTTGTTTTCCGCTGATTACGACCGGTCTCAACCTCAAGGCTGCCGTGCTTGGCCAAGCCGGTCTTCGTCTAGAGCTGACCCTGAGCCGACATCCGAGATCTCGGCTTTGCAACTTTGCCGGTTTTAGCAGATACCGGAAATGTTGAGTGCCGCGGTATCGAAGGTTGCGGGCCTCACCACCAACAATGTTCTGAGCCCGCCAGGAGTATCGCGTCGGTCCTCGAAAGCTGACCCGTCGCGAGCAATGTCCGCTTTCGCCAGATTGGCGTTTGCTTGCTCGTCGGCGAACCCTTTACCCAGGCAGGTATGACAATCGCTCCGGCCAAGTGTACCCTTGCCGGCCACTTTTTGGAGTTCCGCCGATGCAGGATGCACCATAAATGACCGTCGACGTCGCCGAAGCCCACGATCGGAAGGGTTTTGTCCTCCTCCCGGGCGAGCGAAGACATTATTCGATGGGCGGCATGTCCGCCGTATTCAAAGCCGATGGCGCCGAAATAAATGCCAACTACAACATCTCTGAGTGGTGGCTCGAACCCAATACACAGGGCCACCGGCCCACTCTCATCCCGAGGACTGTGTGTCCTTTGTGATTGCCGAAACTATGCATTTCCTATTGGACGAACAATGGATCGAAGCTCCAATCGGGACCTTCGTTCTTGTTCCCGGAGGTGTAACTCACACATTTGAGAACAGGAGCGAGTCGCCTGCAGGTGCTCTGAATTTCGGCGCACCGGAGGGTTTGAGGAGCAGATGCCAAAGTTGGTGGAGTGGTTCGCACGGAATCCGCCCGGGGCGGCTCGCATGGAGTAGTCGTCGAGACGGGCGGAATAAACGGTCGTCACTCGTGGATTGCGTGCGTGC
>CAUZWH010000419.1:0-3418 GCA_963583675.1 Alphaproteobacteria bacterium | reverse complement strand
AATACGAGTAGTGCGGCACGCTGGCCTTGCCGCACATCGGCCCGATCTCTTTGCCGCCCATGAACTGGCAACGTCGGTGCGCTGCCGACATTTTATCGGCAAAGTTCTGACGAACGTGGGGGTCTCTCACAGCGGCGCGGTTCACGGTTCGCGTGATCCTGTTTTGTTTACTGAGTCTAATGATTTTCACGTCGCGTCAGGGTTTTGCGCTGACCGTGTTTAATGGGCCGACGCCGCCTCAAGGGCGGCGTCTTTCGTTCCAACAAGTTCGGTTAATCGAGTCCCTCGATCTTGGGGAACTTCTCTTTTTTCCCAGACCACTTCAGCATTGCGATTTGCCGATCCTCGATGAGGGCATTCCAGGCTTTGATCGCCAGGGCTATTCTGGCCGTAGATGTCAATTTTGTCGGGCTGGAGAAATTATCGACGAGTCGGTTTCGCAAGAGCAGCAGCGGGCTTTTCTCTTTCAATCCTGCACCTACGAACAGACCCTCAAAAAACAAATCCCGCCAGTCGGCATCGATCTGTCCGATACGAAAGAGGTGAAGGAGGCTATCGCGGGTGCCGCCCGCGAGGTCATTGATGCTGGCCAAGCGGCAGCACCGTCTGGAGGGGCGGGCGTTAGCATAGCAGCACGCGTTCGTAGACGCCTCGGGTCGCTTTCGTTCGGCAAAGAGCCCCAGGCTCCCGGACCACTGCGGGCGCCGTTCGAGAGCGCCTTTGGACAATAGGCGATGCCCGGTTCATAGTCTTCGAGTCGAGAGGTATGGGATGGGGGATGTTGCCATGCTGGATGCGCCGGAGGGATTCGTACCCGCAACTAAAGTGGTTAGTAACGAAGAGCTCATTCGTGAGCTTGATGATGGGTTGCTTGAGCCGCATCGCGACCGTCGGCAGCACCCGTTCGTCAATGCGGTGGCCGCAGGAACCGCCACCATCGATCAGATCGCCGGCTGGCGTCATCAGATTTGCCATTGGGCGCATCCGACGAATCGACGTTTCGGGTTCATCTATTCGCGCTGCACCGACGACGACTTGAGCCTGATGATGTTTGAGAACATGGCCGAGGAAGAACATGGCGCGTCGTCCGGCGCGGGTGGACACATCGCGCTCAATTACAGGTTTCTCGACGAACTCGGCTGGGACGAAGAAAAACGCGCAAAGGATTTTCCCAAGCTGGAGACCTGGGCGCTCAGGCATTGGTTCGAGGTCGTCTTCACCAATCGTCCAGTTGTCGAGTCAATCGGCTCGCTATCGTTTGCCGCCGAGCGGCTCAATCCGCACGTGCTTGGGCGGATCTATCAGGGACTGAAAGAGCATTACGACATAAGCGAGGAAGGTCTCGCTTCGCTAGCCGTGCACGCCTCGCATGTCGAGGAGGAGCACGGCAGTCTAGGTCCGCTCGCCTTCGAGCGCCATGCGCAGACTGTGGCCGGCCAAAATGGCGTTCGGGCTGCGGTTTGGCACACCGCCGAGCTCTACTACAGCATGTACAATGTGTGGCAGTACTACTGAAATAACGTAGAACAATCCATGGAGGGACGAATGCGTACGTTTATCAAGTTGGCGATCGCGCTCATGTTTGGCGCCCTACTAGCGAACATTACGCCCGGTGTTGCGTCCGCTGATACGCAAGTCCGTGTGCGCCTCGACTGGGTGGCCTATGGCCTCCATGCACCGTTTTTCGTTGGCGTCGAAAAGGGCTGGTTCAAGGCCAAGGGTCTGGATGTTTCGATCAAGGACGGCAACGGATCGAGCAAGACAATCACGCTGGTCGGTGCGGCTGAATACGACATAGGCCACGCCAACCTCTCGGCTATGGTGCTGGCGCGCAACAAAGGCTTACCGGTCCTCTCGGTCGGACATATTGTGCGCAAAAGCGATGTGGCGGTGATCGTGCCCAGCGATTCCGGCATCAAGACGCCGAAGGATCTCGAAGGCAAGAAAGTCGCGATGACACCGGGTGGTTTCACCGATCCGTTCTTCGACACCTTGTTGAGGGCCGGCGGCACCAGCCGCGATAAGCTTACCGTCATCGGTGTAACCGGCAAGGCTAAGACCTCGACCTATGTGTCCGGTGCAGCCGACGCGATGTTGAGTACCGCGCCCTATTATCTCCCCGTGCTGGCCGACAAGCGCGCCTCCCAGGCTATCCTGTTCGCCGATTATGGGATTCCGCTTCCCGGCTTCGGACTCGTCGCTAATGAAGCGTTCGTGAATAAGAACAAACAGGCCACGAGCGATTTCGTTCAGGTCTTCTTCCAGTCGTTGGCGTGGATTTACGATGGGAATATGGCAGAGGCCGTCGCAATATTCCAAAAACATCGCCCCGATACCAAGCTCAGCGCGAAGAAGATCACGGCCATCCTCGATAGCTTCGAGCCCTACCTGTCGCCCGAGAGTACCGCTGGAAAGCCGCTCGGCTGGCATTCCGATTCGGATTGGGCCAAAGCTGTATCGCTAATCGCCAAAGAGGGTCTCATCAAAGCGGACTCTAAGCCGAAGGATTTCTATACGAACATCTACGTTTTGGGCGGCAAATCGTCCTGACACAATAGTTCCTTTGACCGTGGGGCCCATCTAGTCGGCCCCACGGTACCTGGCTGGCTCGCGGTCGCGCTTCACATTCGCTGGGGACATTGCGCAGAGGGATCCTGAGGCACGGCGTTGACGTCGCCGGAAGCTATCGTCTCAAGCTTGATGTGGGGTCGGCAATATTCGTGCTAAGGTATTGCTTTGAAGCAATTTTTCGGCTACGCCTATACCGTGGACTGGCTAGAATCAATCCTCGTGCCGATCAACCGGGACGGCTACAAGTTCATCGCGCTTGGCCTCGTGCTGACGCTCGTGTTTTTCTACGTCTGGGATCCGCTGGGCTGGCTGTTTCTCCTGCTAACCATCGCCAGCGCCTTCTTTTTTCGCGATCCGGATCGCGTTACGCCGACCCGCGACAAGCTTGTCGTCGCGCCGGCAGACGGGATCGTTGCCCAGCGACGCGATCCCAGCGGGTTTTGACCTCGCCAATGACGCCAGCGCCGCGACCGTCGGTGTAGCCTATGATCGGGACATCGATGCCCGGCAACTCCAGCTCGATCTTCTCTTCGACATCGATGTTATTCGCGCCGGCAAACGCCTCGCGGATGCCTTCGACCGTCTGCTCGATCGTGGCGTTAACGCGCTCGCCGTCGTCTGACAGCAGGTGGTCGGTAATCGTGACGTCGCGCTGGTTGAATTTGGCTGGCTTGTGCTCGTGCAGGGTGCTGATCGCATGCCTGACGGCCTCGCTTTGCGAGGTGTTGCCGTTGGCTATCTCAAACGCCGCCTCGTGAACAGCGGTGCCCGCCAGCATGTTGATCGATTTGGGCTTGTCGTAATGCGCGACCAGGAGATCGGCCTCGGCGTCTCCCGCTTCTGACGC
>CAUZWH010000418.1:0-3419 GCA_963583675.1 Alphaproteobacteria bacterium | reverse complement strand
ATGCAATGTTTTGGTGCCCGGCGGAGCTCATCACTTGTCAAGTGTCCAGCTTCTGCCTAGAATGTCAAGAAAGCAGGGCATGTAAATAAGGTGAAATTAGGGTATGCGTTCATGAGCAAACGGCCGATATCGGCGGAGTTATATGAGCGGGCCAAAACTGTCATGCCGGGTGGCAACACGCGCGTTACTGTCTATATGAAGCCGCACCCTTATTACGCCGACCATGGCCAGGGGTGCCGCATTACGGATGTGGACGGCATCGAGCGATTGGATTTCACCAACAACTACAATTCGCTAATTCATGGTCATGCGCACCCGGATGTCATCGCGGCGGTGGGAGCGCAATTGCAGCGCGGCTCGGCGTTTCCCATGGCCAGCGAAACTGAGATTGATCTGGCGGAACATCTCTGCGCCCGTGCGCCGTCGTTTGACCATGTGCGGTTCTGCAATTCAGGCTCCGAAGCGGTAATGTTCGCGTTGAAAGCGGCGCGCGCGCATACGGGCAAACCGAAGATCGCGAAATGCGAAGGGTCTTATCATGGGTCCTACGATTTTGCCGAGGTCAGTCTCGATTCAACGCCCGCGACCTGGGGTAACGCCGAACCGAAATCCGTTGCCTACGCCAGTGGCACGCCGCAAAGTGTTTTGGACGAAGTCGTCGTCATCCCGTTCAACAAACCGAAAGAGGCAGAACGGATCCTGCGGACGCACGCCAAGGAACTGGCCTGTGTACTGGTGGATCTGATGCCAAACCGGGGCGGGTTGATCCCTGCGACGCCGGACTTCGTCGAGATGTTGAAACGGGTGCGCGAAGATACCGGCATGCTGATTGTGCTGGACGAAGTCATCACCCTGCGCCTGGCCTATGAAGGCGCGCAATCACTGTATGATTTGCGCGCCGATCTGACCGCACTGGGTAAGATCATCGGCGGCGGCTTTCCGGTCGGCGCTGTGGCGGGGTCAGCGGCGGTTATGGCCGTGTTCGATCCGCGCCAGGACAAGACGCCGCTGCCGCATTCTGGCACGTTTAACGCCAATCCTGTGACAATGGTCGCGGGCCTGACTGCCATGCGGCTGTTGACGCGTGATGAAATTACCCGGTTGGGTAAGTTGGGTGACAAGGCGCGCACGGGCGTGGCGGCGGCGATGAAGTCAGTTGGCATGGCGGGACAGGTCACGGGGTTGGGCTCGCTGTTTCGTATTCACGTGCATGACCGGCCGTTGAGCGATTATCGGTCGATGTTGATGATGGCGGATGAAAAAGCCATCCTTGCCGGAATTGTAGGTTATATGCGAGGCCATGGTTTTTTCGTAAATGAACGCGGAGTGTGTTCTCTGTCCACGCCGATGGGGGACGCAGAGATCGACGCCTTTCTGGATTGTTTCAAAGATGCGTTGGCGGCGGCGCCGGATCAAACGCAAGCGGCGGATTAATATCTTTAACGGAGGAAATAGGTATGTCGGAAAATTGGGTGGTGTGGTTCAACGGTGAAATCGTTCCGGAAACCGAAGCGCGGGTGCCGTTTCGCGACCGAGGTTTCAAATATGGCGACGCGGCGTTTGATACAACTCGCACCTTCGGCCATAAAATTTTTAAACTCGATGAACATCTCGACCGCCTTTACCGCTCGCTGAAATACTTGCAGATCGACCCTGGTATTTCTCGTGCGGAGTTAAAGCGCGCTACCGAGGAAGTCGTCGAAATCAACCTGAAAAACGTGACAGTAGACGAAGACATCTGGGTTACCCAACGCGTCACGCGGGGAATGGATGCGGGGGACAAGCGTCAATGGCCGGACTATCCCGACCGCACGGTGCTGGT
Organism: Alphaproteobacteria bacterium; assembly: GCA_963583675.1. Classification (GTDB taxonomy): domain Bacteria; phylum Pseudomonadota; class Alphaproteobacteria; order SHVV01; family SHVV01; genus CAUZWH01. Next base: position 1,597 of record CAUZWH010000418.1, on the reverse strand, counting down.
CGAATCGCGCGCTTTGCCGTTGCGTGAGCGCGGCAAATTTTATCGCGACGGCATCAAGCTCGTCACCCCGTCGATCCGCCGCCCGTCGCCCGACACGCTCAGCCCGCGCGCCAAGACGCACAACTATTTGAACCTTGTCATAGCCGAGTTGGAAGTGAAGGACCGCGACCCTGACGCGCACGCCTTGTTGCTAGACACCAATGGCAACCTGGCCGAGGGCAAGGGCAGCAACATTTTCATCGTCAAGGATGGCGCGGTGATCACGCCGAAGGAACGTTATGTATTGCCGGGCGTCAGCCGCCAGACCGCAAAGGATTTAGCCACCGCTCAAAATCTTAGGGTCGAAGAAGCTGATATCGACCTCTACGATGCGATCAACGCGGACGAGATGTTCATCACCTCGACCAGCTTCTGCATCTGCCCTGTCGGCAGCTTTAACGGCAACGTAATCGGCGATGGCGCAGTGCCCGGTCCGATCACCAAAAACCTGATAGACGCCTATGTGGATTATGTCGGGTGCGACTGGTACGGCCAGTATTTAAAGCATTCGAACGATTAGGACTTACGTCTTACGAGCATCCGCACCAGCGATTTTAACCGATGCCTTGACCACCGGAACCTCGTGCTCCGCGAGCGGCTGCATACAGGCCTTGCGCGCTCGGTTGATGTCAGCCTACAGACGCTCGGTCTCGCCAATGTAGATTAGTTGTTGATTCACTGGCCGCAGCCCAATGTGCCGCTGGAGGAGACGCTTGGCGCGTTGGCCAAGGCTCGGCGCGAGAGGCTGGCGAAGAATATTGGTGTGTCGAACTTCACTGTCGCTTTGCTCGACTAGGCCATGGGAAAATGCTCCGAGCCGCTGTTCACCAGCCAGATTGAATATCATGCCTATATCCGCCAAGGTAAGATTATCGCCGCCTGCCGGAAGCATGGTCTGCTCGTCATCTGCCACGTGCCTTTGGCGCGCAGAAAAGTGCTGAGCGATCGGGTAATCCAGGAGGTTGCGACAGGCCACGGTAAAACGGCGGCGCCGGTCGCGCTCGAATGGTTGATCCAACAGCACGATATCGGCGTTGCGCCGCGCGCGCTTGAAGTCTCAGAGATAGAAGAAAATATCGACCTCTTCGACTTCGAACTCAGCGAGGCGGAGCAGGTCCGGATTTCAGCGCTGCACGACAAGAATCTTCGCATCGTTGACCCGTAGGTGCGCCGTCTGGTCTGGGACGAGGTGTGAGGGTGCGCTAAACGGCCTCCTCACACAGGCCCATCTGCCAGACGGTCAATTAGCCGCTGCATAAATTTCTCGCACAGCGCGATTTGCTCCAGGGTAACGAATTCGTCGGGTTTGTGGGCTTGTTCGATATTGCCGGGGCCGCAGATGACGGTGGGGATGCCCGCCTGCTTCTGGAACAACCCGGCTTCGGTGCCAAACGCGACCTTGCCGTGTTCGTTTTGTTCGGCGATGGATTTGACAAACGTCACCACGTCTTCATCGGCGCGGGCGTCGAGTCCGGGGATGAGGCTGAGCGGGTGGAAGTCGAACCCGGTGTCGGGGATCAGCGCCCGCATTTCCGGCTCCAGCGTCGTCGTTACATAT
>CAUZWH010000417.1:0-3422 GCA_963583675.1 Alphaproteobacteria bacterium | reverse complement strand
AAGCGCTAAAACGGGAATTTACTGGGCTGAGAACCGGGCGCGCTTCGATTAGTCTCCTCGAACCGCTATCGGTTTCAGCGTATGGCGGAGAGATGCGGCTTAACGAAGTTGCCACAATCAATGCACCGGAGTCGCGCCTACTAACGGTGCAAGTGTGGGATAAGGGCAACGTCGCCGGGGTCGAAAGAGCGATACAGTCGGCTAATCTTGGCCTTAATCCGGCAGTCGATGGCCAATTGATACGGGTCCCAATCCCCGAACTCAACGAAGAACGGCGCCAGGAATTAGCTCGCGTGGCCGCCAGGTATTCCGAGCAGGCACGTGTTGCGGTACGAAACGTTCGCCGCGACGGCATGGACCGGCTCAAGAAGATGGAAAAAGATGGAGAACTCTCGAAGGATGACCATCAATTGTGGTCCGACGAAGTTCAGGCATTGACCGACGGACGGATCAAGCAGATTGATGACTTATTCGAGGTCAAAGGGGCGGAGATCGTTCAGGTCTAAGAATGGAAGCAGCGCCTTCAACTACTGGTGGCACCAGACCACCGACCCATGTCGCCGTCATAATGGATGGCAACGGTCGCTGGGCAACTGCACGCGGCCTTCCTCGCATCGCTGGTCATCAACGCGGTGCCGACGCCGTGCGTGTCGCGGTAGAAGGCTGTCGCGATCTCGGGATCTCCTACCTGACGCTTTATGCATTCTCGTCTGAGAATTGGAAGCGTCCGCCGGCCGAGGTCGACGACCTGATGGGACTCCTACGCCTTTACCTGCGCCGGGAGCTCGCTAAACTTGATTCCAACGGAGTTCGCGTCCATTTTATTGGCGAGCGAGAGCAATTGGCGCCGGACATCGTCAGCTTGATTGAGCATGCGGAGTCTACCACGCTAGACAACACCGCATTGACCCTCGTTATTGCGCTTAATTATGGCAGCCAGGACGAAATCGTCCGGGCCTGCAGACTAATTGCCACCCAGGTGAAGGCGGACGAACTTTCGGTCGATGCCGTCGACAAGACCCTGTTCGCAAGATACCTAGAAACCGACGGTATTCCTGATCCTGATCTCATCATCCGAACCAGCGGTGAGCAGCGGTTGAGTAATTTTCTGCTTTGGCAAGCGGCCTATGCCGAGCTCGTATTTGTGGACACGAACTGGCCGGATTTCACGCAGCAAACGCTGGAAGACGCTATCAACGAGTTCCATCGACGCGAACGCCGGTATGGCGCTGTCGGCGGTTAACGCCAAGGGTGGGGCCAAGGGTGGCATTGTCGCGCGAATCGTTTCCGCGTTGATTCTGGCTCCAGTTGCCATTGGTGTAACAATTGTCGGCGGATGGGCGTTTGCGGCCTTCGTCGTCCTCTTTGCATGGCTAATGACCTACGAGTGGGACCGTCTCACAGGTGGGTCGGGGATTTCGGTGGTTGCTGCGATCCAAGTGGCCGCGGTAACGAGCGCAATCATCGCAAACCAGCTGGCCGCGGCGGATATTGCGGCGATCATTATCGCTGCCGGCGCCGGCTTGGTGTGGTCCTGGGCATTGGTTAAGAAACAACGGCCTTTCTGGTCGGTGCTTGGGGTTGTTTACGTCGGCGTCCCATCAGCGGCACTGGTACTGCTCAGAGGTGATGCCGAGATCGGTCTCAGCGTCGTTATCTGGATATTTGCAGTCGTCTGGGGGACAGACATTGCGGCCTATGCAGCGGGCAGAGGTATTGGCGGGCCAAAGCTATCGCGGTTTAGTCCAAAAAAGACATGGGCCGGACTCATGGGTGGTGTTTTGATGGCAGCAGTCATAGGCGCGGCAGTCGCCAATGCGTTGGGGCTCGGCTCAGTCTTCGCATTTGCGACTTTTGGTGCTGCTTGCGCGCTAATCTCTCAAGCTGGCGACTTGTTCGAATCGTGGGTAAAGCGTCGCTTTGACGTCAAGGACAGCGGCCGGTTGATTCCAGGACATGGGGGCGTTCTTGATCGGGTTGACGGCCTGCTCCCTGTCGTCGTGGCTGTTGCACTGGCGGCCGGCCTTCCCTTGGGAAGCAATTTCGTATGGCGGTAGCCGCGCTCGATCCTTCTGGCAATCCGCGTTCGGTTACTATTTTGGGTTCGACCGGCTCGGTCGGCTGCAACACGATCGATCTTATCGAGCGCAATCGCGATGCGTTCGTTGTAGAAGCGCTTACCGCACGGCGCAACGTCGCCCTATTGGCGGACCAAGCGCGTCGCCTACGACCACGCGTCGCCGTCATTGCCGATCCGTCTCTCTACGATGAACTGAAAAGCGCACTTGAGGGGACCGACGTTACACCGGCTGCGGGTGGCGACGCGGTAATAGAGGCGGCGAGCGCCCCGACAGATTGGGTGATGGCCGCAATTGTTGGGGCTGCCGGGCTCGAGCCGACAATGGCGGCCGTTCGCCGTGGAGCGATTGTCGCGCTGGCCAATAAGGAATGTCTTGTCTGCGCCGGCGCCTTGATGATCGATCAGATAAAGGCCTGTGGGGCGACGGTCGTACCTGTCGATTCAGAGCACAACGCGATTTTTCAGGTCTTTGATTTCGATCGGCCCGATAGCGTCGAGAAAATAACGCTTACGGCATCCGGAGGTCCGTTTCGGACCCTGGATATCGAAGCAATGGCGCATGTGACACCGAGTCAGGCAATAGCGCATCCCAACTGGGACATGGGAGCAAAAATTTCGGTCGATTCTGCGACGATGATGAACAAAGGCCTTGAGTTGATCGAGGCCTACCACTTGTTTCCAGTTAAAGAGGATCAGATCGATATCGTGATCCACCCGCAGTCGGTTGTTCATAGCATGGTCGCTTATATTGACGGGTCAACATTGGCCCAGTTAGGCTCGCCGGATATGCGCACGCCGATCGCATATTCCCTGGGATGGCCGGTACGGATGGCGGCACCGGCGCCTCGACTCGATCTTGCACAACTCGGACAGTTGACCTTTGAAGCCCCTGATAATAAACGTTTTCCAGCGTTGAAGCTGGCGCGCGAAGCCTTGCAAACCGGTGGAGCCGCACCTACTATCCTGAACGCTGCCAATGAAATAGCGGTCGGTGGATTCCTAGCGAATAAAATAGCTTTTCTCGACATCGCTCGCATCGTCGAACGCACGTTGGAGACGATCATACCGAGCAAGATGCAATCGCTTGGTGATGTGCGTGATGTCGATACACGAGCTCGGACGGTGGCGGAATCGCTGGTGAAGACTACATAGTAGTTGGCGAGGGACAGCCCGATAATACCGGTCGTTTCGGTATTTATTGGCGTTAGATGAGGTGGTTTTTTTGATCGACACGATCTGGACATATGTCGTTCCGTTTCTCGTGATCCTCACGATTGTGGTGTTCGTTCACGAACTCGGCCATTACTTGATTGCTCGCCTCAGCGGCGTGAAAATTGAAGTT
>CAUZWH010000416.1:0-3434 GCA_963583675.1 Alphaproteobacteria bacterium | reverse complement strand
ACAATTCATACGAACAATGGGATATCGACGGTCGCAAAGACGCCGCCATGCGGGCTAATGCGCAGTGGAAGGAAATGCTCGCAGTCTATGAGCCACCGCCGCTTGATGAAGCCATCGACGAGGCGCTACTCGCGTACATGTATGAACGCAAAGCGGCTTTCCCTGACAGCAAATTCTAGGAGCGCTAAGCCGAGGCTATATTTCGCCTTATGCTCCAAGTAGCTAGAGGCCAAGTGCGAAGTTGGCGTGTTTGCGGAATTGCCATGAATCTTGCTTGTGAATTCGCCAACCAAAACCGATCACCCACCTTAGCCAGGATGGACGGGGTTGTCTTTCGGTGTAAAGCTTCAACTCTATGAGTAGATCCGCAACGGCTGATTGCGGGCAGCATCCGTTCTGAGCCTCGAGCTCACATTAGCGCGCGCAGACAACGATACCATCCTGTGGTAGGCGGCGCACAGCGCCAGACGACGCTCTGATTCTGCCCTGTCGTTGCCGTTGATGACGCTGCCGGTCGCCGCCATTGAGGCCACGATGTTCAGTCAGGACACCGATCAACTGCCGTCGATGATCGATGACGTGGTGCGCCGTCTGATGGTGACACTTCCTGATATTAGATGATCTCTGGTACAGAAGTACTTGCCGGCGCAGTTACCGAACCAACGCTTTGGTAAAATTTGTTCCTAGAGATTGCTTGCAGGCTAGCCCCCAGTTCGTCCCTTCAGGGTAATTTGAGTAACATACTGCAATTATACACATAAAAATACCCGCTAATCCATTGAACTAGCGGGTATATTTTTGGTTGCGGGGGTCAGATTTGAACTGACGACCTTCAGGTTATGAGCATGATTATCTCCTGGATGATGGGCATCCGGACGGCAATGCTGTTTTCCTCCGAGGACACCACCAGCGCGGCCTTCTTGTCGAGCATACGCTCGACGAAGGTCCCGGTTCCGAAGGCCTCGTTGCCCTCCGAGTAGTAGCAAAACCAGCGGTCGAGGAAGTTCTTCATCTGGGAGGAAGCGCCGTACCAGTAGATCGGCGTCGCCCACACTATGCCGTCGGCGGGCAGGAATTTGTCGAACAGGAGGTCCCGGTAGCCGTCATCGATGGTGCAGTTTCCTTGCGCGTCGCGGCATTCCTTGCAGTGTCTGAACAGCCCGGTGACGTGATCGGGGACATGGACCAGCTCGCCCGCATGGCCCGCCTCGATCGCGCCGTCGACGACGGCTTGCGCCACCGCGCGGGAGTTGCCGTCCGGACGGGCGCTAAAAGAGAGCGCGAGGAGGCTCTTGGGCTGCTCCTGGGCGCCGGGGTCGATCGAGCTTCGCGGATCGGTCATGGTCCATTTCTCTTGGTTGAAAATTTAGAAAAACTAACTCGACATCCGTAGCGTGGTCTCATTTAAACCGTTTAATAACTAATGCCCGCAAGGTGCGATGCCGGCAAACCCATCCCGGCCGCTCAATCGTTCCGGAACGCGGCTTAAATTATCAAACCCCTTAAAGAGGGCGGGACTTAAGATTCGGTGGGCCGGTTCCGACAATTATCCGGTGCCAAGTCGGTCTCGTAAGCCGGATAGGAGGGCAATAGTAGCTGGCAGTGGGTAGTACTGCCACACCTTAACCAGATCCAGACCGAAAGTTAGGATTGGGCAGTTTTATAGGGGGTCAAATCAGTCCGGTTTGGGTCACGAACCGCCTAAAATACTATGCCAAAATCTGCTCTGCTTGGCGCCCCCCCCGATACCGGACATCGATTTCGAGAACGCAGCTTTTGAACATAAAATATCTGATCTGTCCCTCACAGCGGAAGTAATATGAGATCGCTGCTGACAGCCGGGTTTAGCCAAAATCAGACATATTTCCCTCGGCGCAAAAGGGTTAACGAAGGCGGCCGTTTGCCGCATTCCGGCTAATCATATTCTCGAAAGCGCGGCGACGCTCAAAATCTGATATCAGAGCCGCCCGCCGGCAACGCGTTAATCGGCGTTCGCGTTGGCGGCGGCTTCGAGGTGAAGCGGGCGCGCCGGCAGCCATATCGCGGCGAGGCCGGCGGTCATGGCGCAGGCCGCCAGCATGCCGAACAGCCATTCAAAGCCGCCGCCGGTGGCGTGCAGCCCGGCAATAATCGGCACCGCCATGGCGCTGGCGCCAAGGGCGAGCGCAAATTTGATGCCGTAGATGCGCGAGCGCAGATGATCGGGCGTGTGGCGGGCCAGAAGCGCGTCCTGAATGGGGATTTCGCCGAAGATGACCACTAATGCGGCGAAAGCCGCGATCAGCAATCCGACTTGGGAAATCATGCCGACGACAATCAACAGCGGCACCTGCAGGAACAGGGCGCCGATCCACACTGCCTTGATCGAGAATTTATCGATCATCTGTCCGGCGGCGATCTGCGCGAAGGCGGCAACGCCGACCACCAGCGACACCATGCCGCCGACCTCGAGCGCCGATGAGGTGACGTCGCCGAGGCCCTCAGTGAACACTTTCGGCAGCGCAATGGTGCTGGTTTGGAACACGAGGCCGACCAGAAGCGCTGCCATCCCGAGAATGGCGATCACCCGCCACATCGCCTGGCGCGCTTCCGGCGACGAGGTAATCGCCGCCATCATATTGTCTTTCTTCGGTTCGGCGATCTTGTCCGTGAGCGGCCAGGAGCGCGCCGCCCACACATAGACGAGACCGGTCAGCACCGCGACCACGCCGGGGACGTAAAAAGCGGCGCGCCACGATATCAAATCACCGAGCGCCGCAGCCACAAACGCCGCCGCCGCGATGCCCATATTGCCCCACACGCCGTTGATGCCGAGCAGCTTGCCGACCTTGTCACGCCCTTGCACCACCATTGCAATACCGACTGGATGATAAATCGAAGCGAACAGGCCGATAAAAAACAGGCCAATGGCGATTTCGGTTTTGCTGCGCGCCAGGCCGGTGAGGATCGAAGCGACGCCGATACCGATAAAAAAGATCGCCATCATGCCTGAGCGGCTCCAGCGGTCGCCGAGCCAGCCCGCTGGGATGGCGCCGACGGCAAAAGCGACGAAGCCGGGGGTCGCCAGCAACAGCAGTTCGCTGTACGACCCTTCGAATTGCCCGTGCAAGGTCAGCACCACGGTGGGAAAGAGCAGCATGAACAAATGGTCGTAGGCATGGCCAAGATTGAGAAATATAAATCGCTGGCGGTTCATCGGCGCTGATCTCTATGATTCATTGCGGCGCTGCTTGTCTGCCGACAATAGCAGCATAGGCTGAGGCGCGCCACAAACGCGCCATCTCATCGCAATTTCGCTGTGCGAAGCCAATTGAAGGGCATTGACACGTTAATTGAGTCAGTCGGCTGAAATTCGCCGCGACCCAAGTCAGGCTGCGAGGCAGCACTCCCTCCAGACGGCAAACGTCTTGGCTCGAAACGTCTTGAAGGAGCGT
>CAUZWH010000415.1:0-3451 GCA_963583675.1 Alphaproteobacteria bacterium | reverse complement strand
TCTGGCGAGCGCATGCTGCGGATGCGAGGGCAGTCCGGGATAGTAAACCCTGGCCACGCTGGCATGCCCCTCGAGGTGGTCGGCGATCCGCACCGCGTTTTCGCAGTGGCGCTCCATGCGAATGCCGAACGTCTTCAATCCCCGCAACGCGAGGAAGCTGTCAAACGGGCCGGACACACCGCCGACCGCGTTTTGGAGAAAGCCCAAGGGCTCCGCATAGGCAGAACCCTCCGCCGTCACGGCGACACCGCCCACCATGTCGGAGTGCCCGTTTAGGTATTTGGTGGTCGAGTGCATCACGATGTCGAAACCATAATCGAGCGGCCGTTGTACGAACGGCGACGCAAACGTGTTGTCGCACACCGAAATGACGCCGCGCCGTTTGGCAATCGCGGTCACCGCTGCCAGGTCGACGAGGCGTAACAGCGGGTTGGAAGGTGTCTCGACCCATACCATCTTCGTCGTATCGACGATGGCCGCCTCGAACGCCTCGGGGTTCGACATGTCGACGAACGTGAAGGTGAGGTTCGAGGTCCGTCGCCGCACCTGTTCGAACAACCGCCGCGTGCCGCCGTAGAGATCGTCCATCGCCACGATATGCGAACCGGCATCGAGCAATTCGAGAATCGTCGATGTCGCCGCCATTCCCGATGCGAACGCAAACCCAAGGCCGCCGTTCTCCAAGTCGGCGACGCAAGCTTCGAATGCCGCGCGAGTCGGATTGTGGCTGCGGGAATATTCCCACCCCTTATGAACACCAGGACTGTCCTGAACGTAGGTCGAGGTCGCATAGATTGGGGTCATGATCGCCCCGGTCGTGGGATCGGGGCTTTGCCCGGCGTGAATCGCTCGGGTGGCGAAACCGCGCCGGTTGCGAGAGGCATTGCTCATGGCGCTAAACCGCACATCAAAGGATCATTCCCGCTACTTGTGCTTGCGTCGGAGGTGGTTAATCAGGTCGACTTTTGTGATGAGACCGAGGAAGCGGCCATCGTCGACCAGGATAACGACTCGATCAGCTCTCAAGATCGGTACCACATTCTCAATCTTGTGGCTCGGCGAAACCACTTCAAGCTTACTGGTCATATAGTCGCCGACTCTGGCTTTGAAGTTCTGCTCGTTGTGATAAAGCGCGAGCAGAAGATCGGATTCGTCGATGATGCCGACGATTTGGTCGCCCTCGAGCACCGGCACTTGCGAAACATCGGATAGTTTCATCCGGCCATAGGCGATCAGCAGATCGTCATCGGGTGCAACCGACACCACCGCGCGGTCTTCAATCCGCCGGCTGATCAGGTCACGAAGGTCGCCGAATTGCTCGCGATCGAGAAATCCCTGATCGGTCATCCAGTAGTCGTTGAACATCTTCGACAGATACTTGTTGCCCGAATCGCAGACCAGCGTGGCTACCCGCATGGGCTCGATTTGGGCCTGGCAATAGCGCAGTGCCGCCGCGAGCAGGGTGCCGCTCGACGAGCCCGCCAGGATGCTCTCCTTGAGCAGCAGGTCGCGCGCCGTCGCCAGGCTCTCGACATCGCTGAGCACAAAAGCGTCCGCGGCCAGGCTCAAATCACAATTGCCGGGGACGAAGTCTTCGCCAATCCCTTCGACCACCCACGATCCGAGTTCTCCCATCTCACCTGTTTTGATGAGGCCGGCAAGCACCGATCCCTCGGGGTCGGCGAGGATCATTTCGAGATTAGGCGCAACTTTCTTGAAATAGCGGCCCAGGCCGGTGAGCGTACCGCCGGAGCCCACGCCGCACACCATCGCGTCGAGATCGTGGTCCATCTGGGCCCAGATCTCGGGGCCGGTGGTCTCTTCATGGGCACGCGGGTTGTTGGGATTGCTGAACTGATTGACCCAAAAGGCGCCATCGATCTCCTGCTGCATCCGTGCCGCCATGTCTTGGTAGTAGGCGGGGTGACCCTTTTCGACGTCGGAGCGTGTCATGATCACGTCCGCGCCCAGCGCCTGCAGGTGGAAGGTTTTTTCCTGACTCATCTTGTCGGGGACGATGAGGATCAACTTGTAGCCCTTCTGGGCCGCAACCAGAGCCAGGCCGAGCCCGGTATTGCCGGCGGTGGCTTCGATGATCGCCCCGCCCAGTTTGAGGATGCCGTCGCGCTCGGCGGCATCGATCATGGTAAGGCCGATGCGATCCTTGATCGAGCCGCCCGGGTTCTGATTTTCGAGTTTGACGAACAGGCGGCACGGACCGGTGTCGAACTTGGTGATCTCATACAGCGGCGTGTTGCCGATGAGGTCGAGAACCGATTGCGGGGCCGTCATCGGCGGGTGCCGGTTGGCGCGTCTGGCGGCATGAGCGCCTCCTTAAGACCAGCATGCTAACGCCCTGCGGGAGGTGCAAGGATCATCCGTGGCCCAACCACTTCAGGAAGGTTTGCGGGCCAACGCGCAGGCGAAGTCCCTACCATCGCTAGTCTGCTCGGCGAATGAAATCTCGGCCAACCCCGCGGTCTCCAAGAAGGTGCGGATTTCATCGTTGGATCGATAGATAAATCCGTGCGGCTGCCACTGCGCGCGTCGGGCGGCGTCCGGCGTCCGATAACCGATCGCGATAGAGCCGCCGGGTTTGGCGACTCGCACGATCTCACCCAGCACGATCGCCGGGTCATCCCAGAAATAGATCGTGTTGACAGTAAAGATCTTGTCGAACCGGTTGGCCTGAAAAGGCAATCGATCGAACAAGCCGGGTTGCAGCGCAAGGCGCCCGGCCGCGATCAGATCGGGGAATGATGTTGCAGCCATGCGCAGCATCGTTGCCGAGGAATCGACGCCGGCGACCTGGCCCTGAGGCACCAGTCCGCACAGGCGCCGGAACGCCGGTCCGCCGCCAAAGCCGATATCGAGCAGCGAGTCATCGGCGTCGATCTCAAGGTTGGCCAGCGCAAGCTCATAGATCTTGAAATTGGCCGCGTTCATGCGCCGCGCAACCCGGCGGCCGAACATGCCGGTGGGGTGGCGCAGGTGTTTAGCGACGAAGCGTTGATACCAGGGCATCGTGATTAGGCCGAGGGCGGCGCGCTTTCTCCGCCGCCGTCGCTTTCTCCCGACGCGTCGAGATCGATGTAGTCGTAATGGAAGCGGCTGACGTCGGGTGTCCACAGCGACAGGGCGGCGAAGTCGAGGTCGGTAAGGTCGTGGATCATGTCCCCATCTGGCAGGATGTCCATCAGGGTTTCGAATGCCGGCCGCAATAGTTCAACATTCGCGGCTGACACCGCACTTTCCCAACCCTCCCTGATGTCGCCCAAGCTGGTAAGCGGCTTGGGGGCGAGCGTAGAAACGTAAAAAACGCCGGCACGCGCGATCCCTGGCGGACAAGAATAGCGGCCAGAATGGTGAGCGCGAGAGCGTCTTGGGGTTTCAAGGTCTGTCCTCGATCCAGACCCATCAGCGGCACCCGCCTCAACAGAGCGCAGAGGTT
>CAUZWH010000414.1:0-3453 GCA_963583675.1 Alphaproteobacteria bacterium | reverse complement strand
GATGCCGAACTTGTCATGCTCGAACGCGGTGGCCACTCGTCAAATCAAACCACGCCAGCCGCTTACAACGAAACAGTACTTGGCTTCCTCAGCGGCGTTTGATTAGCGCTTTTCGCGGTATACTCAACCGTCCAAGCCGAGGATAAGATATGGGTCACAACGAACGAATCGCACGGGCCGCCTACGGTGCCTATCACCGCGACAAGACGCCTCATCTTGCCGATGACGAACTGACCCACGTCGGCCCTGATACCCCGGGTGGCGAATATTTCCGCTGCTTCTGGCATCCCATCGCATTGACGACCGATGTCGAAAACACCCCACTGCGGCTGCGCATCCTGGGCGAGGATCTGGTGCTATTTCGCGACCTCAGCGGACGGTTGGGCCTGCTCGAACTTCATTGCCCGCACCGCGGCACGTCGTTGGAATTCGGCAAGCTCGATGAAACCGGGATTCGCTGCTGCTACCACGGCTGGCACTTCGATGTAGACGGCACCATTTTGGAGACGCCGACCCATAGCGACGACAACAGTTTCAAGGAGCGGACGTATCACGGGGCCTACCCCGTCCATGAATATGCCGGGATGGTCTGGGCCTATATGGGCCCGCCCGAGACCAAGCCTGATTTTCCAATCTTCGATATCTACGAGAAACCGGGTGTTACCCACACGGCGTACAAATTCTTTTGGCCCTGCAACTGGCTGCAGATCCGCGAAAATGGCATGGACCCCCTGCACGCCAAATACCTCCACGCCGATGCCGGCCAGAAGTTTCCGCCGTCGATGAAGGTCCTGCCGGTTCTCGATTTCCAGGAATCCCCGCTCGGCATTCTCTACATCTCGGTGCGGCGCATCGGCGAGATGCTCTATCTGCGTCAGAACGAAATCTTTCTGCCCACCGCCGATTGGGTAAACGGGCTGGAAGACGCCGAAGGCGAGACCGTGTTCGATCGTCGCGGCGGCGGCACCGATTTCGTCGTACCGATCGACGATGCCAACAGCTACTTTTTCATGTTGCTCGATGTCACCCGCGACCAACGCGACACTGGCCTGAACGGGCTGTGGGACCGTGATACGAGCGAGGAAATCGCGCTCGGCCTCAATGCCTCGATTCCAACTTCTGGCCAACACGGCGACCGGCCCTACGATCAGCGTCAACAATCGGCTGGCGATTGGGATGCCTGCACCAGCCAGGGCGCCATCCATGGTCATGGCGGCGAGAACCTGGGCATCAGCGACACCGGTGTCGTCAAATTCCGCAACCTGATCCGGTGCGAAATCGACAAGGTCAAGAACGGACAGGATCCAAAGGGCGTCTATCGCAATACCAACGGCCAGCCGATCCGCACCCACGCCCACAACACCGTGCTGCGGGTACCCACAGGCGCATCACCCGAAGCTGACCGCAAGATCTGCGAAGCCCTCTACCGCGAGTTTCTCACCGAAGTGGTCGAGGGGGACCTGCAGCAGGAACTCCCCGTCGACGAAAAATGGCGCATCGCCCGCAGCGTCGTCGAGCGGATCACCGCCGACTAACATTTTTCCATTGTCACCCCGCGCTTGACGCGGAATCCAGGCACACGGAAATCTGCCGGTATTCCGCGCTAAACATCAACATTAAGGTTCTTGGGTACCGGCCTGCGCCGCTATGACAGAGCCTGTGGGGCAATCTTCGCCCTAAGCCGCTCCCGCCAGCCGCTTGCGCAGGGTCGGCATCCAGCCGCCGTTTTCGATGATCGTCAGCAGAGCCGCGTTGAGCGGTGGATAAGCGATCTCGCTGCCCCGGCTCAAATTGCGAAATGTTCCAGCGCGAAAATCCACCTCGAGTTCATCACCGCCCGCTGCTTCGCCCGCCACGCCGGGACAAGCCGGCAGGATCGGCACCGCGCAATTGATCGCGTTGCGGAAGCTGCCGCGCGGAATAGATTCGACGACCAGGCCAAGCCCGAGTCCAGCGATGCCGATCAAGCCCTGAATGTGCGGATTGCCCTGAGCGAAGCGTTTGCCGGCGACGATGATATCGCCCGGCGCGACCTTGCTGGGGAATTCACGATCCAACCCATCCATAACATGATGGCGCAGCACTTCCGGATCGGTTTCCCGAGCGATCGCAAAATGCAGCGGCATGATGTCGCCATCGATCGCGACATTGTCACCAAAGTGCCAGCAGCGGCCGCGGTAGATGAAGTCGTCCGCCACTTTCTCAATCGCCCGCGAGCAGCTCGCGGGGATCGACGATTTCGCCAGCCACCGCCGACGCCGCGACCGTCAACGGGCTCGCCAGATAAATATCGGCGTCGTTCGGTCCCAACCGCCCGGGATCGTTGCGGGTTCCCGTATTGATCGAGACCTCGCCCGAGGCCAGCGGCGCTACCCGTCCGCCGGCACAGGGACCACAGCCCGGGGCGGTGAGGATCGCGCCGGCGTCGACCAGCGTCTGCAGCAGACCTTCGTCGGCTGCGCGGCGCCAGATTTCCTGGGTTCCCGGGGTCACGAACAAGCGCACCCGTGGGTGGATTACCCGGTTCGCGAGAATGGCGGCGGTATCGCGGATGTCGCTCAATAGGCTCGACGCACAGGAGCCCACAAACCCATGGTGCACTGCCGTGCCGGCAACCTCGGACACCCCGACAACATTGTCCGGTCGTGGTGGTGCCGCGACCTGCGGTTCGAGCAGATTGACGTCGTAACCGCCACGCCAACGAAACAACGCATCGTCGTCGCTATAGGCTGGATTGAGATCACCCTCGACCCGGTCGGACAAATAGGCCAGCACAGCGTCGTCGGGTTCTACCAGTGCGGATTTCGCGCCGAGATCGATTGGTGTGTTGCACAACGTGAACCGCGCATCGAGATCGATATCGGCGAGCGCGGGGCCGGCAAACTCAACCACCGTGTAGTCGATCTGGTCAGCATCAAAATCCGCGATCAGCCGTTGCGCGACATCGCGGATCGAGATCCCGGGTGCCATGCGGCCGGTCAATTCGATGCGCACGGTTTCGGGGACCCGTAGCCAAGCCGAGCCGCATGCCAACACTTCGGAAATCTCGGTCAGCATCGCGATCCCGAGGGCACCGACCGCGCCATAATTGGGCACGTGGGTGTCGTAACCGGCCACGAACATGCCCGGGCGCACAAAGCCGAGCTCGACCGGAAAGACGTGGCCGTGTCCACCGCGGCCGACATCGAAGTGATTGTCGATGCCGAACCGTGCCGCTATTTCGCGCACCTGCTTTTGGCGTTCAGCAGCCTGCGGTGAAACCGCGGTCGGCTCGTGATCGGTAACCAGCACCACTTTTTCAGGCGCGAACAGCTCTTCGACCCCGAGTTCGTCGAGCGCGGCCGCAAAATTTACAACGTACCAGTCGTGGACAGTGATCAGTTCAGGCTCGGGAAACACGATATCGCCGGCCGCCACATCGGCACCGAGCACCCGCGACAGAATCTTCTCCGC
>CAUZWH010000413.1:0-3465 GCA_963583675.1 Alphaproteobacteria bacterium | reverse complement strand
CGGTGTATTCGGTGCCGCGGATCAGCCAGGTTCAACTCATCTACCGCGCCGATCTTGCCTCGTCGAAGATTTGGCCGGGCACTGAAAGCCAAGAGGCGCTGCTATTCGACTGGGCCGACATCCCTTGGCATGAGCTGGCCTTTCCCAGCGTTCATTGGGCGCTCAATGCTCATCGAGAAGTTCGCGGCGAAAGCGCCTTTTCGCCACGCACCAATCCGCCTGGCGAAAGCGGTGACCATATGCCCAACACCAAGCGTGCCTGGCACACCGAGACCTCGAGTTAGCGGATCGGATCAATCAGGCCAGAAGCCGGCGCAGAAACCGGCTGGCATCTGCGTAGATACCGGGGCTTTTGCTTTCTCGCGGCCCCGCGGCATTAAGCGTCGATATAGCGTTTTCCTCGATCCATCGACGAGCCCGGCGTGGCTGTGGCGCGGTGTCGAGATCGATGATGCAGAGAGGGCGTCGCTGCCGGGTGGCGAACTCGATGGTTTTGAGTGTGCCACCTTCGGCCTGACCGCGAAGCAAGATGAGAGTGCCGTCGGAATCGCGGACGTTCCACCGCGTCCGCTGGATATAGCGATCGGAATTCGTCTCGATCAGTGGGTAGCGATCATCGATCGGCCCGTCTTCGGCACGGCGGCCTTTCGGACACCAGTCGCCGCACGCATAACCCAGTGCGAGAGCAACATCGAGCGCCGCACGATCGACGCCGCTTTGGCCGCCCGAGACTATTCGCTCAACGATCCCGCGGCCTGCTTTCTCAATCAACTGGGGCGGGCTCGTCGATGCCGGTCAGCGCTGCCGCGAAGGCGCGCGCCTCGAACGGTTGGAGATCATCGATATTCTCACCAACCCCAATCGCGTGGATCGGTAAGCCAAATTTCTCGGCAATGGCAACCAGCACTCCGCCGCGCGCAGTACCGTCGAGTTTTGTCATGATCAAGCCGGTCGTGCCGCATTCCTGCTTGAAGACCTCCACCTGATTGATCGCATTCTGGCCGGTGGTCGCGTCCAAGACGAGGAGTGAATCATGCGGTGCAGACTGATCCAGCTTACGCACAACGTGCACGATCTTGACCAGCTGAGCCATGAGATTAGCTTTGTTTTGTAAGCGGCCCGCGGTATCGATTAACAACACGTCGGCGCGGTCGTTCTTGGCTTTCTTGAGCGCCTCGAAAGCCAGGCTCGCGGCATCGCCGCCAACGCTCCCAGCCACCACCTCAACCCCGACCCGCTCACCCCAAATCTTGAGCTGATCAATCGCCGCAGCGCGAAAAGTATCGGCGGCCGCGAGAACGACCGAGTAACCGGATCGGCGGAATTGCTGCGCCAACTTACCGATTGTTGTCGTCTTCCCGGACCCATTAACGCCGGCGACGAGAATTACGTGCGGTTTGTGCGTTCCCTTGATTGTCAGCGGGCGGGCAAGCGGCTCCAAAATCGGCGTGATGTATTCGGCGAGCGCCGTGCGAACCTCGGCATCGGTAACTGATTTATCGAACCGATCCGCGCGCAATTTTTCGGTGACTGCGACTGCCGTCGCCTGGCCGAGGTCGGCGGCAATCAGGTGATCTTCGAGTTCTTCAAGGGTCGCTTGATCCAACCGAGTGCGGGTCAGGATCGCGCCAATGCCGCCGCTGAGGCTCGTCGTTGAGGGTGACAGACCGGCCTTGAGCTTGGCGAACCAACCCCGTTTGGCCTCCGCAACGTCTGAGTCTGAAGCTGAGCTATCGTCCGACATCGATAAAAGCCTAGCCCACCAACGCGCCGACCAACCCGCGATCCGTGGCGCCGGTTACCAGGGCCGTAACTATTTCACCGGGGCACGCCTCGCCTTCAGGACCGCCCGATGCGTAAGTCAGGCAGGCATAGTCTTCGGTGCGGCCGATACCGGGATTTTCGATCAACACAGAAGTCGTTTGGCCAATTCTAGAACGAAGATGCGCGCCAAGGCGACGATCGCCGGCCGCGCGCAAACGGGCCGCCCGCGCCTTGCGTTCCGATCCAGGCACCTGCGGCATCCGTGCGGCAGGCGTTCCCGGTCGCGCCGAATACGGAAACACATGGAGATAGGTCAGACCACAATCATCAATGTGTTCGAGCGTCGCCGTGAACTCCGCGTCACCCTCGGTGGGAAAGCCGGCGATGAGGTCGGCGCCGAAAACGATGCCCGGGCGAAGCTCGCTCAACCGGCGACAGAGTTGGGCCGCTTGATCGCGCGTATGGCGGCGTTTCATTCTTTTGAGAATAAGGTCGTCGCCAGCCTGGAGGCTGAGGTGAACGTGCGGCATCAGACGTGATTCATCGGCGAAGACCTCAAGCAAGGCATCGTCGACTTCAGCCGGATCGAGCGAAGAAAGACGCAGCCGCGTCAGATCCGGTACGCGATCGAGAATTTGCCGCACCAGGCGCCCGAGTGTTGCGCGGCCCGGCAGATCAGCGCCATAGCTGGTGAGATCGACACCGGTGAGCACGACCTCGCGATAGCCGCCGGCAACGAGCCCATCAATTTGATCAACAATCGTGCCGGCCGGAACGCTGCGGTTGTTGCCGCGGGCAAATGGGATAATGCAGAAGGTGCAGCGATGATCGCAGCCGTTCTGGATTTCGACGAACGCACGCACGCGCGCGTCGAACCCGGAAATCAAATGCGCCGCGCCCTCGCGTGCGGTCATGATGTCGTTGACCTTGAGCGCCGGCGCGTCCGGTGCAAAATTCGTCGGGCTAAGCTTCTCGCGGTTGCCGAGCACACGATCGACCTCGGGCATCGCAGCGAACACGGTCGGTTCGAGCTGTGCCGCGCATCCGGTGACCACGATTTGTGCGCTCGGGCGCTCACGGCGCGCCCGGCGTATGGCTTGACGCGCTTGACGCACCGCCTCAGAGGTCACCGCGCAAGTGTTGATGACGACCGCGTCTGTCAATTGTGCAGTCCGCGCGGAGTCCCGGATAACTTCGGACTCGAATGCGTTAAGGCGGCAGCCGAACGTGACGATTTCGACATCGTCGGGCCGGTGGCACTGAGAACTGTTTGGCATTGGTTAGGCCGCCACGGCAGCGAGCGCATCGGGATCAAGATCGCCGCGAAAGCTGGTCGCGACGGGTCCCGTCATCACCACGTGGTTATCTTCACGCCAGTCAATCGCCAATCGGCCACCGTTGAGTTCGACACTGACCGATCTGCCACAGAGGTTGCGTCGATGCGCGGCGATGGCTGCCGCACAGGCAGCCGTACCACAGGCCGCAGTGATACCGACCCCGCGCTCCCAAACCCGCAGTCGCAACGTGTCGTTACCGATCACCGCGGCAATGCTGACGTTAATGCGTTCGGGAAACAGGACGTCGCACTCGATCGTCGGGCCCACGCCCTCAAGATCAAATCCTTCGATCGCATCGGCGGCCATAAAGAAGACCACGTGCGGGTTCCCAACATTGACCGCGACCGGATCGTCGAGTCGCTCA
>CAUZWH010000412.1:0-3466 GCA_963583675.1 Alphaproteobacteria bacterium | reverse complement strand
TTGCCATATTGGAAACATCTAAGTCATGAAGTTTTCGAGCACCGATAGCTACATCGCAACCGAGGAACTAATGGTTGCCGTCAATGCAGCAATTACCCTACGACGGCCGCTGCTGGTCAAGGGTGAGCCCGGCACCGGCAAGACCATGCTGGCGGTCGAAGTGGCGAATTCGGTCGGTGCACCGCTGCTCGAGTGGCACATCAAATCGACGACCAAAGCGCAGCACGGTCTCTACGAGTATGACGCGGTGTCGCGGTTGCGCGACTCGCAGCTCGGCGACGAGCGCGTCGCCGACATTCGCAATTACATCAAGCGTGGGATGCTGTGGGAGGCATTTGACAGCGCCGAGCTGCCAATCTTGCTGATCGATGAGATTGACAAGGCCGATATCGAGTTTCCCAACGACTTGTTGCGCGAACTCGATCGCATGGAGTTTTACGTCTACGAAACCAAAGAGACGATCCGCGCGACGCAGCGGCCGATCGTGATCATCACGTCCAACAATGAGAAGGAGCTGCCCGACGCTTTCCTGCGGCGTTGCTTCTTCCACTACATTCGCTTTCCCGAGCGCGATACCATGGCGCAGATCATCGATGTCCATTTTCCCGACCTGCAGGGCAAACTTGTGAACGAAGCGCTCAATCTTTTTTATGAGATTCGCGACGTGCCCGGGATGAAGAAGAAGCCATCGACTTCAGAGCTTCTCGATTGGCTCAAGCTGCTTATGGTCGACGATATCCCGCCTGAGGCCCTGCGCTCGAAGGACATGAAGACGCTGATCCCGCCGCTGCACGGCGCCCTGTTGAAGAACGAACACGACGTTCATTTGTTCGAACGCCTGGCGTTCCTCAATCGCGGCGAGGGGCGCAGCTGAGGCAGGCGGGCGATGTTCTTCAACCTGTTCACCGAGTTGCGCAAGGCCAAGATTCCGGTGAGTCTGAAAGAATATCTCGCGCTGATGGAAGCGATGGACGCCAAGATTGGCGCCTACAATGTCGATCATTTCTACTACCTCAGCCGCGCGGTGTTGGTGAAGGACGAGCGCAATCTCGACAAATTCGACCGGGTGTTCGGCCACGTGTTCAAGGGATTGGAATCCAGCGTCGACGAAATCGAGGTCGAAATTCCGGACGCGTGGCTGCAAAAACTGATGGACCGCTACCTCACGGCAGAGGAAAAGGCGGAGATCGAAGCGCTCGGCGGCTGGGAAAAGCTGATGGAGACGTTGCGCGAACGATTGGCCGAGCAAGACGATCGCCATCAAGCGGGCAGCAAGTGGATCGGCACCATAGGCACCTCGCCGTTCGGCGCCTATGGCTACAATCCCGAGGGCGTCCGCATTGGCCAGGACGGCAACGCAAACTTTCGCGCGGTCAAGGTTTGGGATCGTCGAGAGTTCAAGAACCTCGATGATTCGATCGTTATCGGCACCCGCAACATCAAAATGGCGTTGCGAAAAATCCGCCAGTTTGCCCGCGACGGTGCCGATCTCGAACTGGATCTGCCCGATACCGTTCGCGCGACCGCCGACAATGGGGGCTACCTCGATATCAAGATGGTCCCCGAGCGCCACAATGCGGTGAAGGTGCTGCTCCTGCTCGATATCGGCGGCTCGATGACAGTGCATACGCGGACCTGTGAGGAGCTCTTCTCAGCCGCGCGCACCGAGTTCAAGCATCTCGAATATTTCTATTTCCACAATTGCCTCTACGAGGAAGTTTGGCGCGAAAACCGGCGGCGACGCAGCGGCACACTGGATACGACCGAACTGCTCAACACTTATGGATCCGACTACAAGCTGATCCTGGTGGGCGACGCAACGATGAGCCCCTACGAAATCACCGTCCCCGGCGGCAGCGTCGAGCATTGGAACGCCGAAGCCGGCGCGGTGTGGGTGCAGCGGCTACTCGAAACCTATCCCCATGCGGTATGGCTCAATCCCACCGATGAACGCTACTGGCAGGCGACACCGTCGATCCAGGTGGTGCGCCAGTTGATGGCCGATCGCATGTATCCGCTCACGCTCGACGGCCTCGAACGCGCGACGCGCGAACTGCGGCGCTAACCGGTCCGGTAAAGCAATGGCTGGCCCCCACTTCTTCGCCCAAGGATGTGCCTTCGTCGACAACGTGTTTGTTCCGGCCGAAGCGGCGCGATTACCGATTTTTGACTGGGGCTTCCTGCACGGCGATGCGACCTACGATGTCGTGCATGTGTGGAACGGTGCCTTTTTCCGCTATGAGGATCATCTCGATCGGTTTTTTCGCAGTTGCGACGCGCTTCACCTCAAGCCGCCAATCGATCGCGAGCGAATCGCTCATGTGCTGGCCGAATGCGTCAGCCGCAGTGATCTCAAGAGCGCCTATGTCGAGATGATTTGCACCCGCGGGCTCCCCAAACCTGGGAGCCGCGATCCGCGAGACTGTACCAATCGATTTTATGCCTTCGCGATTCCCTTCGTGTGGGTCGCCAATGAGGAACAGCGAGCGCGCGGCCTCAAGCTGATCGTGAGCCCGGTGCAGCGGATTCCGCCCGAATCAGTTGACCCGGTGGTGAAGAACTACCATTGGCTCGATTTCACCCGCGGGCTGTTCGACGCCTATGACCGGGGCGGCGAAACCGTGGTTCTCGTGGACAGCGACGGCAACGTTTCGGAGGGGCCCGGGTTCAATATTTTTGCGGTCCGCGATGGCGCGGTCGTAACACCCGGGCACGGCACCCTCGAAGGCATCACCCGCAAAACAGTGATTGAGCTGTGCGATGAGATCGATATAGCCTGCCGCGGCGACGCGGTTAGCCCCGATGCGCTGCGGACCGCGGCCGAAGTTTTCATCTCGTCAACCGCGGGCGGGATCATGCCGGTGACGGTCGTCGACGGTGAGCAAATCGGCAACGGCAATCCGGGTCCGGTCACCAACCGCCTTCGCGATCTCTACTGGTCGAAGAAAGAGGCGGGTTGGCACGCGACGCCGATTGACTACCGGCACGTGCCGCAAGGCTGATTAGGACTGATTTAAGAGGCCCGGCTTAAGCCTTAATCGTTGGCATATGGCAGTGATGGCGGCGCCACTTGATCGGCGCTGCGGCCGGCCCAGTCCAATCCCGGAATATCGGCCAGTGCGCGTTGCTGTGCGGCTTCGAGGGCTTCTGCCGCAGCCACGCAATCGATCGTTTGGACGTGACCGTCGGCAACCACCTGGTCGCCATCGACGAAGACGTCGCGGATGGCGCGATCGGCGGCCGAGTAGACCAGCGACCGCAGGGGGTCGCGGGCCGGCCGCATCATCGGATGGGTGACATCGATCAAAACCAGATCGGCTTTGGCGCCGCCCGCGAGCCGCCCGATATCATCGCGACCCAGGGCCTGCGCCCCACCCACAGTCGCCGCTGCGAAAATATCCGCGGCATAGGTCTCCCACGGGTTTTCGGCGACCACGCGGGCGACATAGGCGGCCAGACGCATTTC
>CAUZWH010000411.1:0-3477 GCA_963583675.1 Alphaproteobacteria bacterium | reverse complement strand
AACAGCAAGTCCACCTCCGACAGCGCCGCGTCATAGGCTTCGCGCAACCGTCGCGAGATGTTTAGCGCCTTGGCGTAGTAGCGGCCGTGAAACGCCTGCGACACGAAGTGGCCCATTAGCAGACGAATCTTCACATGCGGCGGAAACGAGTCACCGGGTCCGTCCTGCCATCCCGCCAAGGCATCGATCACGCTGGTGACATAGAGGCCGCCATGGTCGGTACCAAACCCGTTCCGCATCCAGATATTGTGGTAGTAGCCCTCGCCCGCGAAGACACGCCAGATATACGCGCCGACCCGATGCATCGGTACCGACACCGGGCGCACCTCGACGCCGAGTTTCTTGAAGCGCGCGGCGGCATTGCGGACCTTGGCATCCACTGCGGTATCCGAATCGTCAAACCCAAAGCCCTCCTCGAGCACGCCGATCTTTAAGTTCTTCACATCACCCGTGAGTGCCTTGGAATAGGCCCGCACCTTGGGCGCGTGCTGGCGCGGATCGATGCCGTCATCACCGGCCAGCACCTCGAGCAACAGCGCATTGTCAGCCACCGTGCGGGTCATCGGACCGGCGTGGTCGACGTTATATTCCTGCGACAGGATGCCGGTGTAGGGCACCAGACCATAGGTCTGCTTCATACCGTAGAGGCCGCAGGCCGACGCCGGAATCCGCAGTGACCCCGCTTGGTCGCAGCCGATCGCCATATCGACTTCACCGGCCGCAACCAGGGCGCCGCACCCCGACGAGGACCCGCCGGCCGACCAGCCCGGCTTGTGCGGATTATCGACCGGGCCGAGCGCGCTGGTGTGGCTGCTCGCGGAGAGTGAAAAGGCTTCGGTATTGGCTTTGCCGAGGATCGTGCCGCCTGCATCGAGCATGCGCGTGACGATGGTCGCATCAGTTTCCGGAACATAGCCTTCGAGCGCCGCGGCCCCATTCATCATCGGCACGCCCGCCAGGCAGATCGTATCTTTTAGCGCAATCGTCTTGCCCGCGAGCTTGCCGCGCTTCTTTCCTTCGACCCGGCTTTTGACATACCAGGCGTTGTATCGGTTCTCGTCGCCTTCGGGCCGGTAGCCCGGAGTCCGCGGGTAGGTCACCGCCGGCAAATTATCGGCGAGCGCATCGACAATGTCGTAAGAAATCATCGCGTCGTCGATGAATCCAGCGAATGCGGCGAAGTCGCGGTCGCTGAGATGAAAGCCGAGCTCGTCGGCCAGCACCCGGAGCTTGACGACAGAGGGGCGTGAAACAGCCACGATCGAGATGCCGCGCGGAGTCTAGGTTGCCGCCTTGAGTTCGGCGACCACATCGCGCGAACTCGTATAGCCACGCGCCGCCAACCGTTTCGCCGCCTCGGCCAGATCCGCTTCACTGCCGGAAAGGCCAGCCCCCTGCGCGATCCGGGTGACGAAGTTGAAATGCGCGCAGATCATGATGGCGTGAATCACCGCATCGTCGTCCCAGCCCGCGTCATAAACCGCCGCCGCATCAGCATCCGTGACATCGCCCGGCGCCAGGGTGAGTTGACGCACATAGCGAAGCACCGGCTTGAGGCGTTCCTCGACCGGCGCGCTGTCGAGATCCGCCATCACCGCATCAAATACCGCTTCGCTGATGCCGAGTTCTGCAGCCGCCAACACGTGTGCCCGGCAGCAATAGTTGCAGCGGTTGAGGCCGCACACATAGCCGCTCAGCAACTCCCGCTCGGCCGCTGAAAACGGCGAGTCGCCCCGCATCAAGCGGTCGAGAAAGTCAGGCAAATGGTTGGTGAGCTCCGGATAGGTTGCGTAGACGTTGATCAACGTCGCGGGCTCAGGCAGCGATCGCAAACGGGTCATGGCATCTTTTCCCCTCGTGCTTAACGTGATCGGCTCGCGGACGCGTTATCAGCCCGCAAGGACATGTCCCAGTAATAGGTCTCGTCCGAGCGCCGCACTTGGGTGGCAATCATGACGGCACATCCCGGGCAATAAAACTCGAACGCCCGCGCTTTATCGGGCGCGGCAAAACGGTTCCACTCACTGAAACTCGCCACCGGCACTTCCCGCACCAAGGCAAAGTGCTTGGGATCGGTTTCGATCGGACCATACGTGGTTCCGCAATGGCTGCAGGCGTGAACGGCGACCCCGTCGTGCGTCACCCGCGTGTAGCAAGTGTCGTGATCGCCCGACAGGTCGGGCAGTGGCGCGCGCCCGATTCCATTTGCGACGCTGGCCACGGCTTGGTCGGCCGGTGATGCCGCGGCCAGCCGCGTCGCACGCAGCGCGTGCCGCCGTTCAACCGTCGCGGTCGCATTAACCCCGCCTTCGTCGTCAACCACCACGCCGTAAACATCCTGCGCCGTGGTCAGCGAACACAGATTGAGCAATAAGTCTCGGCCTACCGCCTCGGCATCACGCAACAGCGGATCGCCGAAACCACCGCCGCCATTGGCGACCGCGAGCAGCGCGTCGCCGTGGTTCAACACCCCGCGATCTTTGGCCGCGAGCACCAGCCGGTCGGTAAACCCAAGTTCCTCATGCGATGTCGGCAGTTTTCCACCGCCAAACTGGGCGAACAAATCGGTTTCGCGGAACAACAAATGCGCCTGCACACTGCCCGGCGTACCCCCGAGCAAGCCCGCCGATTCAGGATGGGCCGCGCCATGGCAGACGACGGTGAAATCGAGCGGCCCGGCGCTGCCATGTGCAATCAACAGTGACTCGGTGCCAACGCCGCCACGAAAGCGGCCGGCGCCGCCGGTGTCGCGACACTGTTTGCGATAGATGTAGAGCAGTGGGTATTGCTGCTCATAACGCTCGACATTGGCTATTGCCTGACTCGGAGAACCCGGGATGCCACCGCTATCGGTACCGTCGCGATCAAGCGACGCGCCCGCACCGCCGGCTTGATCCATCAGCATCGCCGCAAACCAGTGGCCGCCCCGGCCCGGACCACTCACCCCGGTCACTTGCGCCGACGATGTCCAGTTAGCCTGGGCCTCGCGGCGCAGGGCCGCGTTGTCCGCGGCCGCCAGCATCTTGACGATCGCCGCATGGGCAACGTGCTGGGTCGCATAAACCCCGCTGATCGTCGCGATCCCCACGGCAGCCGGATAGTTCGCATTATTGATCAAGCCATCTGGCGCGCGAATCTCAAACAGATCGAAGAAAGCACCGGGCGCCCACGGCATGTCGTAGCACAGCGTTGACAATACCGCCGAGACCACCCCGCACTGCATCCCCACCCACGAGCAGTTGATCGGCCCCTCGACCTGTTCGCTAGTGCCGGTGTAGTCGAAGATCAGGCGATCGGCATCCTTGGTCAGGCTTACCCGGATCGGATAAAGCGTGTCGTTGTTGCCGTCGTGATCGAGGTAGCCTTCGGCGCGCCAGGTGCCGTCCGGGCATTCGCGCAACCGCCGCGAAAGTCCGCGCCGAACCAGCGCCAGGATCTCGCGTTGGGTGCCCAGGAACACGTCCTTGCCGTATTCGT
>CAUZWH010000410.1:0-3501 GCA_963583675.1 Alphaproteobacteria bacterium | reverse complement strand
CATCCTTGGATCGATGAGATGTTTGGCGATCGCGGCGACGACTGCTACGGCTCGCCGACCTATTTCACGCCCAACTAGAAACCCACTCGACCGGCCAGCTGGCTAGCGACCGGCGAACCGTGGCGCGCGTTTCTCGAGAAACGCAGTAATCCCCTCGGGAAAGTCTTGGGTCGCGGTGCAGGTTGCGAATGACTCGGTCTCGCGTTCGAGTTGTGTTTCCACCGTCGCTTCGAGCGAGTTGTTGATCAAGCGCTTGGTGTGGGCAAGCGCGACGGTGGGTCCGCCCGCTAGCCGTTTGGCGAGCGTCGCCACTTCGCTATCAAACTCGGCTGTAGGGACGACACGGTTTAACAGGCCGAGGCCGAGCGCCGTGTGCGCATCGAAGCGATCACCGAGCATCGCGATTTCCATTGCCTTCTTAACACCCACGACGCGCGGCAACGCGAAAGTCGACCCGCCATCGGGACTGGTGCCGATGTTGCAATAGGCGAGTGTGAAGTAAGCGTCGTCCGACGCGACCGTCAGATCACACGCTAACGCGATACTCAGCCCCGCGCCCGCTACCGCGCCATGGACTGCGGCAACGACTGGTTTTGGCATCCGTCTTATCGCCAGAACCGACTCGTGGAATCGATGGATCAGCGAACGGAACTCAGCACGTCTTTGCTCGGGCTCCCTATCGAGCATACCGGCAAAAAATTTGAGATCCCCGCCGGCCATGAAGCCGGCGCCGGCACCGCGCAAGATCACGACACGCACCGTCCGATCGCGTTCCACTTGATGCAAGATGTCGGACAGAGAGATCGCAAGCTCGGTGTCGAGAGCATTAAGAGCCTTTGGCCGATTGAGCGTAATCGTTGCGACGCCTTCGGTTAGGTCGTGAAGCACTACCGCCATGTTGCCTCCTCTTGGTTACACCGCTGTCGTGGTGCGGACGCGTGGGTTAACCCGAATTGCTGTGTCGGCGATCACAGCCTAATACTTTGTTGTTTACTAGCATTGTCGCGACGCACCTGAGGAGACAGCCGGCGTCATGATAGATTCCTCGCGACCCGCGTTTGCGAGCTCGCTCGACAATGCAATCACACGTTCATTGCTCGAGCAGGTCGGGGCGGGCGCACTGCTGTATGCGTTTGCGTTACCGGCGATAGGTTTCATCCTGTGGCCAATGGTTTCGCTGCAGTATCTCGTTCCTTGGGCCACAGTCCTTGCGCTTACGGCGATTGCCCGAGGCATCATCGGCGCGTGGGCCGCTAGGAAGGCGCGCGACTCGATCGAGGTGCGTAAACTAGGCGCGATCACGAATGGGGTGCTGATCGTCAGCTCAATTGCATGGGGCGCATCCTCGGGCTTCCTCCTCGTTATTTCGTCTCCGTCATATCAAATGTTCCTTGGGGTTACGCTCGCGGGCGTTGCTTCAGTAACCGTTTTGTCCATCACTTCGGCGCCGGCTATAGCTCGTGCTAGCGTCGTTTTGATCTTGCTCCCGCTCACCGTCGTAACGGTGTTTGCTAACCCGATGTCATATACGTTCGCGCCATTTATCGCGGTTTGGGGCGCCGTTCTCTTGGTGCTAGCGAAGCGGCTGCATAACAATCTTCGAGCCAATCTCGAGCTGGAAATCACCAACATCCAGCTGCTTGATGAACTCAAGGAGCAGTCGGCCTCGCTCGAACGAAGCGAAGCCTATTTTTGCGCTCTGGCAGAGCGCGCGCAGGACATCGTGCTAACTTTGTCCAAAGACGGTGTCATCGAATATTGCAGGCCTTCGGTCGAGCGAGGCCTTGGCTATCGCGCAGAGGAACTCCACGGCTCCCGGCTTCACGACTACGTCCATACCGACGATATCTCAAAACTCGACTGCGCCTTATCCAACGCTGGGGAAGCGCGGGAGCCAGATGGATTGCTTGTCACGCGCATACGCTCTCGCGACGGTGCTTGGCGCTATATCGGATCATCGATCCGCGATCTAACTCAGAATCCCGTGATTAGCGGGATCGTCATCAATGCTCGCGACATTACCACCCGGAGAAAAGCGGAAGCCGAGCTAGTTAGCGCTAACGAACGCTTCTTCCAAGCCAATCCGGCGATGGTTGCAATCACCTCGGCCGACGGCGGCGAATTGCATAGCGTCAACGACAGATGGACGGAGGTGTTCGGCCACAGTCGTGAGGAAGCCATCGGTAAGACGGCCGTTGAACTCGGCATCTGGTTCGATCCGGCCGAGCGTGCCGGCGCGCTGGAAACATGGTCATCCAATGGTTCGTTGAACAATTTCGAAGCCAGGTTCCGAGTGCGTGATGGTGCCATCATATATGGGTTGCACTCGGCCGAGCCCATCGAGGTCGACGGCCAGGCTATGTGTCTTGGCCAGTGAGATCGCCATGAAATTGGCGAATGTGCCGATTCCCACGGCCGCCAATGCGGTGGGCCCGAGCACGCCGACCATCGCCGTGTCGACCAGATTGAATACGTTCTGCGACAGCATCCCGCCAACGATCGGCACCGCCAGGTGGTTGATGGTCTGCAGGCGCGAACGTTCAATCATGGGGAATGAACCAACTACTACGGATTCGTATGTCGGGCGGCCTTGCGTCACCTCCTGCCGAAGCTGATGCGGCAGGACGACAACAGTACGTAGGTGCGTCTGAAATAATTGGTCGGGGAGACTGGAATCGAACCAGCGACCCCCGCCTCCCGAAGACGGTGCTCTACCAGGCTGAGCTACTCCCCGACCGGCCTAGTGTGGTCGGGGCCGTTATACCTCCGGCCCGAAGCTGCGACAAGCAGCGCAGGCGTTGCTGCCTAGTGGCCGCGCGATACGCAGAAGTCGACGATCCCCAGCAAAGCTTCTTTGGTGTCGCTGTCGGGAAATATCCCCAGCGCGTCCTTGGCGATCTCACCGTAGTGGCGCGCCCGCTCGATTGTTGCGTCAAGCGAGCCATGCTTGTTCATGAGTGCGACCGCGCGCTCAAAATCTTCATCGTCGCGATCGTCTTCCTCAAGGGTCTTCTGCCAGAACGTACGCTCCTCGGCGCTGCCACGCCGGTAGGCCAAGACAACGGGAAGGGTAACCTTGCCCTCACGGAAATCATCGCCGACCGTTTTGCCAAGCGCGGCCTGTTCGGCAGAGTAGTCGAGCGCGTCGTCGACGAGTTGGAACGCGATTCCCAGATTGCGCCCGTAGCTGTCCAGTGCATCTTCTTCAATGTTCGGCCGATCGGCGACCACCGCGCCTATGCTGCAGGCGGCAGCGAATAGTGCGGCGGTCTTGGCGCGTATGACCTCTAAATAGGCGTCCTCGCTGGTCGACGTATCGTTGTTGGTTAGAAGCTGGGCAACTTCGCCTTCGGCGATGACCGACGATGCATTCGATAGGATACCCAGCACTCGCAGCGAGCCATCTTCGACCATCAGCTGGAACGATCGGCTAAACAGGAAATCACCGACCAGAACGCTGGCCTCGTTGCCGAATACGGCGTTGGCCGTTGCCGCGCCACG
>CAUZWH010000409.1:0-3515 GCA_963583675.1 Alphaproteobacteria bacterium | reverse complement strand
AGCTATGTGCATGCGTAATGCATAGCTGGGCGTTGACGGCACAGCCGAATCTAGCAACTATGTAAGCAAGCGCAAGGGGGCGGCGAGATAGATGTATCCGGATACCATCGATGGCGTGACCTATCGCGACGAAGCCATTCCGATTCCAGATCTCATCGAGGAGCTCGACGAGATTATGTCTCAGCCGGAGAAAAACAGGCTGGAGCACCCGGTGATCAAGGCATTGCAGAAAGGCGATCTAACACGCGATCAAATTGCTGGGTGGATTTACCAGATTACCTGTTGGGCCAATCCCACCAACATCCTAGTCGGTGCGATGTATGCAAAGTGCCCGGACGATGATTTGCGCATCATGTTGTTGGAGAACTTGACCGAAGAAGAGCATGGCACGGAGTCAGGCACCGCCGGTCATGTCGAGTTATTCGAGCGTACATTTACCGAATTGGGATGGGACGACGAACGCCGCGCCAGTGAGGATATCAAGATGGAGACTTGGGCGTTGGCGCACTGGTTCGAGGTCGTTACAACTCAGCGAACGCTACCTGAATCGATCGCCGCGTTGTCGTTTTCGGCTGAGCGCATCAATCCGATATGCTTTTCGAAAATTGAGAAGGCGCTTCGCGACAACTACGAGATCAGCGAATGGGGGCTCCAATCGATTGCCGTGCATGCCTCGCACGTTGAGGAAGAGCATGGCAGCCTGGGGCCGACCGCGTTCGAACGTTACTGCCAGTCCGCAGAGATGCAGAACCGGTTACGTTTCACGGTGGCCCATACCAACGATCTCTATTATCGGCAGTGGATGAGCTATCTGCACTACTAGGCCGGCCCTCGGGATAGCTGAAAGCCGAGCGCTAAATGACAATCAGCGCCACTAGGCCGATTAGCCCGACGCCACCGCCGACAATCCACGCCGAAAAGAAATTACGCGCGGCCATGATGATCTCCTGTGGCTACATGAGCGGGTGCGATTGATACCCGGTAGTCCTCAGTAGACGCGCTGGACGATTCGGAGACTAATCACCTTCACTCACGAGTGTGCGAGCATTACGTGAACATTTCCGTTGGCGCATTCGCGATCGCACGCTTAGTCGGTGAGCAACGTGCCCGGTTTTGCCGGCCCTTTGAGTTCTAATGTGTTTCCATCTGGGTCTTGCAGATAGATCGACGGTCCCGTTCCTTGGGCGCCATAACGGTCAGCAACGTCTCCGACGTCGATGCCATGTTCGGAGAGATGCGCCGTGATGGTGTCCGCGTTGAACTCATCCAGTTCGAGCGCAAAGTGATCGAGGTTGCGGCCATGCACGGTTGGTCCCACACCAAGTTTGCGACCGAGTTCTGAATCGACCGGTACGAGATCGATAAGCGACGTCCCGGCGCGCAGTTGAACTAGCCCGATCTTGTCGATTCGCCTCTCGATCGCACAGCCGATGGTATCGCAATAAAAGGCAAGCGCGCGATCCAGGTCGGCAACGCGCAGTACCAGATGATCGAGCGTACGAATCCTAATCGGATTTTTGTTCATTGCCGCCCTCTCATTGCTCAGCCGGCGCGGTGGCCGCGTCAAACGCAATCAAGCTCGCGGCCAACTTAGCGATACCCTGAGCCCGCGCCCAAGGGCTGGTAATCTGGCGCGTGATTGCGACGGCTTGCGCAAGCGCTTGTTTAGCGGCCGGATGATCCTTGGCTTGAATCTGACTGACGACCAGATTGCTCATGATCCACGATCGATCGAGCGGACTCCGGACGTCCGCCAGTGCTTGCTTAGCAAGTTGGAAATTCTTAACCGCGCCTACGTCGTTACCTGCACGCGCTTGCGCGGCGGCAATGCTCCAATAGGCGTCGGTTAGCAATCGCGCATCCTGGATGCCGCGCGCAGTCTTGGTCGCCGTTGCGAAGGAACCGATCGCAATGAATGCGTGGACAACCTGGCTTATTGCGTAGGAACGGGCATAGGCGGCGCGTGAATCGATTTCGTCGGCGACCTCGAGTGCACTTTCCAGCGTTTCGGTGGCGCGATCTTTGTTCCCGGCCCGATATTGCGCGACCGCCACGCGCCCCAATGCAACGACTTTGTACCGCTCTTCGGGAACCGCTGTCGCGGTTGCGAACGCTTCTTCATCGCGACCGTCGCGGAGATAGGCCCGCGCGGCAGCCAGCATGACCGGAGGATGATGTCGGGTGTCGATAATTTGGCCGAAGATTTGTAAAGATTCGTCCAAGTGGCCGAGATCGGCAAGTGCGGTCGCAATCTCACTCAACAATGCTTCACGTTTTGCCTCTGCTTCCGGCGACGCATCGATCAGTTCCCGCGCGCGGGTAATGACAACTTGCGCCGTTTCGCTATCGCCGGCGCTGGAAAGGGCAACTGCCAAGGCGCCCAACGTCGCGACCCGGCGGCGGATATCGGCCGGTTCGTCGGCAAGCTCTAAGACCCTGCGGACCGACCGTTGTACGGCCGCGGCGGCGCCAATCCCGGCCTCGGCTGGCGCGATCGCGGCAAATGCTTCGGCACGGCTCCAGGAGAGCGGGATAATCGATGCCGTTTCGCGCGCTTCCACGAGCAATCCTGCGACCGCCTGGGCGCGCGATATGTTGCGCAAGCCGACGATGACCAATCGTGGATCTTCCACCAACCGCAACGTGCTCAAGGCCGCAAGTGAAAACCCGGCGCGTGCTTGTGACGTTAAGATTTCGCCAAGCACCCAATCACGAAACTGGACCCGGAAGATTGCTTTCGCACTCTCAATCGCTTCGTCCAATAAACAGTTTGGCGTCGGACGATCAAAACACACGTTCGGATCGCGTGTCGGATCCGCCACCGAAATCTCCTCGTGCTTGACCAGTTTACGCGTCGCTGGATTGTTCGTTAGCGCCTCGCGTGCATCGGCTATCTGCTCTTCACGCACCTCAGCGAGACGGCTTTGAAGCGCCTGGACTTCATCAACGAATCTTAAGTGCTTGATGAGGTCAGGCGACGGCAAGCCGGTGACATCGAGGCCTATTCGCGTCTGATAAAGACGAATCGCTGAGCGGGTCTCGTCATTAAGTCGACCGCTGACCGATCCGCTGTAGTAACCGAGTTCGGTAAGCGCGGATTGGATATCGCGTATCGTTTTGCTTGGGCGCTTCTGGGTTGGAATAGCGTCGGTTGTGGCGGCCGCCAACCGCAGCATCGGCGACGCCAACTTAGTCGATTTAGCGGCGCCCGAGGCCAGCTCAACGAAACTGAAGGTCGAGATCGCGACCAGCGACCCCACGCCAAAGATGCTAATCGTTCGGCGGATTATCGATTGGAACGCTTGCCTTGGAAGTAGGCTTGTGAGGAGACTTGGCAAACGTCGAACCTCGCCGTTAGCACTCCCGAGGTGACGGACCGGATTCAATGCCAGGCCTTAACCGCCAGTGACCAATCCCGCGCGGCGCGGACGCCATTCGCGTGCGCGCCGACGTGCATCCTCGACCTGCTGAGCATTCATTTCTTTTTGTGCATCGTCGCGCAACGTTGTTGCCTG
>CAUZWH010000408.1:0-3525 GCA_963583675.1 Alphaproteobacteria bacterium | reverse complement strand
CCGCGGTGCCCGGTAATGTCCCGAGCCCGGCGGCGCGCAACTTTTCGAGGAACGCCCCGATATCGATGCCGAGCGTCGCCGCGCCCTGCCACACTTCCAGCGGCGTAAACGCATGAATGTGGATGTCTGGCGCAACCGCTTTCGCGGCACGGCAGATCTCAAGATAGGTCGCACCGGTGTAATCCGGATGGATGCCGCCCTGCATGCAAATCTCAGTGGCGCCACGCGCCCACGCTTCGGCCACCCGGCGCGATATCTCATCATGGTCGAGGTCGTATGGTCGGCCGCGCAAGTTTTCGCTGAGCTTGCCCTTGGAGAAAGCACAGAACTGGCAGCGGAAGTAGCACACGTTGGTGTAGTTGATATTGCGGTTGACGACGTAGCTCACCGCATCGCCGTTGACTGTTTTTCTCAACGCATCGGCGGCTTCGCACACCGCGGTGAAATCGCTGCCCCGCGCCCGAAACAACGTTGTGATCTCGGCTTCGTTGAGGCCAGCACCGGCAACGGCGCAATCCAAAATATGTCGCAAGTGCGCGGCCGGCCGACGGTTGCCGGGCGGCGCGATATCGGGAATAGCCATTGCCGCGCCCGGCGACCAATCGTCGCCACGGGCAATGCCATCGGCCTCGGACAGGGCCAGCACCGCAGGCTCGATCTTGCGGTCGATCCAGCGTTCGGCATTGCGGGTATAGCCCGGATAGATCGCCAGGCGCTCGGTCAACACCTTGCCGCACGCCGCCGTTTGTTCAGCCAGATCGTCGAGGTGCGGCCAAGGCGCTTCCGGATTGACGTGATCCCGGGTCACCGGCGAGACGCCGCCCCAATCGTTAATCCCGGCATCGACCAATTGCGCCAGTTTCCCCGGCGATAGGTTCGGCGGCGCCTGAATGTTCATGTCCGGCCCGAACAGAATTCGCGCCACCGCAATCGTCCAGATCAGATCGTCCACGCTCGGCTCGGGCGCCGCGGCCATGCGGGTATTCGGTTTAGCGCGGAAATTCTGGACGATGATCTCCTGGATGTGACCGTGCGCCTCGTGCAGATCGCGCAAGGCGAGCAGCGCGTCGACGCGCTCGCGGCGCGTCTCGCCGATGCCGATCAGGATCCCCGAGGTGAACGGCACCGCGGCCGCGCCGGCGTCGGCGATGGTTTGCAGGCGTACCGCCGGCACTTTATCCGGCGACCCCCAATGGGGACCGCCCTTCTCGCACAGCCGCGACGCGGCGCTTTCCAGCATGATGCCCTGCGACACCGATACCCGCCGCAGCGTTGCGATCTCGCCCGCCGTCATTACCCCGGGGTTGAGGTGCGGTAGAAGTCCGGTTTCAGTGCGCACGAGTTCGGCCATTGCAGCCAGATAGTCGAGGGTGGTGGCGTAGCCCAATGTATCGAGCTCGCGCTGCGCTACGCGATAGCGCCGTTCCGGTTGGTCACCCAAGGTGAACAACGCTTCCTTGCAGCCCGCCGCGGCGCCGGCTTGCGCGATTCCCACCACCTCTTCGGGCGTAAGATAGGCGGGTTGGCCGCGCTTGGGTGCCTGCGCGAAGGTGCAATAGTGGCACACGTCGCGGCACAATTTGGTTAGCGGAATGAACACCTTGCGCGAGTACGTGATCAGCTCGCCATGCCCCGCATCGCGTAGGTCACGCGCCACGGCAACGAGGGCGGCGGTATCGACGCTATCGGCAATCGCGTTCGCCTGGGCGGCATCGGGACGCCGTCCCGACCGAGCATCGGCGAGTACGTCCGCAAGAATGTCGGTGTTATCGCGCGGCATCGGGTGCCTTAGGCAACTACGTTGGCGGATTGGCTCGCTAGCCGTGCTTGGATACCGCTCCGCGCCAGAAACCCATGAGTCCGTGTCGTGCCCACCGTTGCCGCGAGCAGCATCAGATCGTCGGGCGTATCGATGTCGAGGCCGAACCCGGCGAGTTCCATGACATTTGGTTCGATATCGTTCGCGCGGGCGGTGGCTAGATGGGGGAAGAAACTGTCCGATCCGAACCGCAGCGGCACCGCGTCCGGCGGCGTACAGGCGACCGCGTTGGAGCCGCGTTTGTCACGCGACGGCGCGATCGTCATACCGGGCCGGGTGCCACATGAATCGAGATGGGCCGCCAATAGCGTGCTGATCTCGCCCGCCGTGACCAGCGGGATATCACCGGGAAACGTCATCATCCCGCCCACGTCGAGATCTCGCAGATGGGCGATCGCGAGATTGACCGCTTCGGTGTGGCCGGCGTTGTCGCGATCGTCGATGACCTTGAAACCATACTTATTCGCGAACGTGATCGCGGTGGTGTCGCGGGTGACCAGGGCGACTTCGTCGTAACCGTGCGCGCTGACAACCGCATGCAGCACATCTTCCAGCATCGCGGCATACAGCGCACGGCGCTCTTCGGCGTCAAGCACACCGGCCAGACGTTGCTTCGCCGCGTCAAGATCCTTTACCGGGATCACCACCCACATCGATACTCGCCTCCGCTGCGCCACTGATCGCATTGTTGGCCGGGATGTGTCTAGTGCCCTCTAAGGCGTTCCACGAATGCCAGCACTTCTCCAGCTAGCGCAATGCGATCGCCGAGGTCATTCATCACCGTCTTGGCCACGACGACTTCAGTGCCGGTGGCGGCAATCCCCGCGGCCTCTGCTTCGTCCACCTCGTCGATGATAAATCCGTCCAGCAGGTCGCCGTAGTGACGCGCGACGGTGGTAGCGCTTGGCTCAACGCCACGTTCCAGCATCATCTTTGCGGTCGGCCCCTTGAGTGCATGGCCGCCAACGATTGGTGACACCGCAATCACCGGCGCGGCGCTTGCTTCGATCGCCCGGCGCAGGCCGGGAATGGCCAGGATCGGATCGATACTTATGTAGGGATTCGAGGGACAGATGATGATCGCGCCGAGGCTGGTATCGGCGAGGCGTTCGAGGATGCGCGAGTTGGCCACCGCATCGCCGCCCCCGGCGTAGCGAAACCCCAGAACCCGCGGCACACATTGTTCGCGAACGAAATAATGCTGGAGGGCGAGATCGCCGCCCTCGGTTTCGACGATCGTGCGCACGACATCGTCGGTCATCGGCACGATGTCGGCTTGGATCCCCAATCGTTGGGCCAATGCCGCGGTGACCGACGACAGGGTCTCGCCCGCGGCCAGCCGATGGCTGCGTGCAACGTGCGTGGCGAGGTCACCATCACCCAGGTGAAACCAGGTTTCACCG
This sequence comes from Alphaproteobacteria bacterium, assembly GCA_963583675.1. Taxonomy (GTDB): domain Bacteria; phylum Pseudomonadota; class Alphaproteobacteria; order SHVV01; family SHVV01; genus CAUZWH01. The sequence goes on along the minus strand of CAUZWH010000408.1, from coordinate 303 downwards.
CCCAGCGCGGCTACCGCGGTCATGAAGGTGGCGGTTTCGCCAGCCCGCCCCCAGCCGGTCTCCGGATTGTTGAGCCCGGCGAGCGTATACATCAGCGTATCGATATCGGGACAGATCGTGAGCCCGAGATGTTCAAAATCATCGCCGGTGTTGGCGGCAATCATCAACCGCGACGAATCTTCAAGCGCGCGAACCAAGCCTAGGGCCAGTTTGGCGCCACCGACACCGCCGGAAAGGGCGAGCCAGGTTTGCGAATCATGCGTCAACCTTGCCGCTCCCTCGATCAGCGAAACAGATCGAGAT
>CAUZWH010000407.1:0-3528 GCA_963583675.1 Alphaproteobacteria bacterium | reverse complement strand
GGATCGGAGTGCCTCAGTTGACTATGTGCTTGATCAGCTAGACGGCTTCGGCGCGTCAACCAGGCGCATGTTTGGGGGGACCGCCCTCTACCGCGGCGACGCGATGTTTGGCTTTGCCTACCACGACCGGATTTACTTCAAGATTGATGATCGCAACCGTGAGGATTACACGCAGGCTGGTATGGAGGTTCTGATCTATGCGCCGGACAAGACGGCGCAGCGCATCGGTTCACTAATGGAGGTTCCCGCTGACGTGCTCGAAGACTCCGACGAGCTTGCGGAATGGGCGGCGAAAGCCGTCAACGCAGCGCGGGCCTCAAAACCTCACCAGAGCCGAATCGGTTAGCTCACCCGCTCGAGTACCGTCGCGATACCTTGGCCGACGCCAATACACATCGTAACCAGCGCATAGCGGCCACCGGTTCGGCCTAGCTGGTAGGTCGCAGTCGTCGCCAACCGAGCACCGCTGGCACCTAGCGGATGGCCAAGCGCGATTGCGCCGCCGTTGGGATTAACGTGATCGGCGTCATCAGGAATACCGAGCTGGCGCAATACGGCTAGCCCCTGCGCGGCAAATGCTTCGTTGAGTTCGATTACGTCCATATCGGTGACTTTCAGGCCGAGCTTCTCCATCAGTTTGGAGGTCGCTGGCGCCGGCCCAATCCCCATGATCCGCGGTGGCACGCCGGCTGTGGCAGTGCCGGCGACCCGGGCGAGGGGGGTCAATCCGTATTTGTCGACCGCGGCCGACGAGGCGACCAGCATCGCGCAGGCACCGTCATTAACCCCCGATGCGTTGCCGGCCGTTACCGAGCCGCCCTCGCGGAAGGCAGCCTTGAGCTTCGCGAGCGCCTCGGCTGTGGTCTCACGCCTAGGATGCTCGTCGCTTTCGACCGTGATGGGATCGCCCTTGCGCCGCGGGATCGTCACCGGCGCGATTTCATGCGCGAGATCGCCGCGATCTTGAGCTGCTGCGCACCGCTCCTGGCTGCGCAGGGCGAACGCGTCCTGATCGTCGCGCGCGATTTGAAATTCCTCGGCTACGTTCTCGGCTGTTTCACCCATCGCATCGACGCCGTGCATCTCCTTCATCTTCTTGTTGACGAAGCGCCAGCCAATGGTGGTGTCGTATATCTCGGCTTTGCGTGAGAAGGCGGTATCCGCCTTTGGCATCACGAAGGGCGCCCGGCTCATACTTTCGACGCCGCCGGCGATGGCAAGGTCAATCTCGCCTGTGCGTATGGCGCGCGCTGCGCACGTCAAGGCCTCGAGCCCTGAACCGCACAAACGGTTGACAGTCGCACCGGGGACCGAGTCGGGTAGTCCAGCCAGGAGCGATGCCATGCGCGCTACGTTGCGGTTGTCCTCGCCGGCCTGGTTGGTGTTGCCGTAGTAGACCTCTTCGACTTCTTCCCAGGCGACGCCGGGATTGCGGGCAACGAGAGCGGTAATCGGAACGGCCGCTAGATCATCGGTGCGGACCGGGGCCAGGGCGCCGCCGAAGCGGCCGAAGGGTGTGCGAACCGCATCGCAGATAAAGGCGTCGGTCATATCAGTGTCCTTTGAATTCGGCCGGTCGCTTCTCGATGAAGGCCTTTACACCTTCGCTGAAATCATCGGTCTTGGTGGCAATGACCTGGAGGTCGCGCTCAAGATCGAGCTGCGCATCGAGGGTATTATCGATACTAGCGTCGAGCGCCCGCCGGATCAGCGATAACGCTTTGGTCGGTTGCTTTGCCAGGCGTGCGGCCAGGCCGAGTGCTTCATCCATCACCTGATCATCCTCGACACACTTCCAGATCAAGCCCCACTCGGCCGCGGTTTCGGCCGGCAGTTTGTCGCCCAACATGGCCAATGCGGCGGCCCGCGCCCGGCCGACCAGGCGCGGCAAGAAATAGCTTCCGCCACAGTCCGGTACCAGGCCGATGCGAATGAAGGCCTGAACGAAATCGGCAGATCGTGCGGCGATTACGAAATCAGCGCAAAGCGCCAGATTGGCCCCGGCGCCCGCGGCGACGCCATTGACTGCGCAGATCACGGGCATCTCAATGCTGCGCAACGTGCGCACCAGGCGGTTGTAGTTTTTATCGAGCGACTCAGCAAAATCGACTTGGCCGCCGTCCGGGTCTCTGTCGCTCAGGTCCTGGCCGGCGCAAAAGCCGCGGCCTTCGCCCGAGATGATCAGGGCGCGGGCGCCATCCTTGCCGCTTGCTGATTTCAGCGCCGCGCGCAGCTCGCTATGCATCGCGCTATTGAACGAGTTGAGGACATCAGGCCGGTTCAGTGTGATTGTGGCGACATCATCGGCGATGTCGTAACGAATGGTTTCAAATGCCATGTTGGCCTCCGTTAGCGGCCTTTGAACGCCGGTTTGCGTTTTTCGAGAAAGGCGTTCACGCCCTCCTGCTTATCTTCCGTGCCGAGAATGATGCCGAATACGCGCCGCTCGAAGTCGAGGCCGGCTTCCAGCGTGAGGTCGTAGGATTTCAAAACCGATTCCTTGGCCAGGCGCACTGAGATCGGCGGCTTGGCGGCAATGGTGCGAGCTAACTTGAGAGCGCGCTCGGTCGATACTTCGTGGGGCACAACTTCAGCTACCAGCCCTGCGATCAGCGCTTCCCGGGCATCGATCATTTCACCGGACAGCACCATCTTCATCGCCAGCGACTTGCCGACCGTTCGCGTCAAGCGCTGCGTGCCGCCGGCACCGGGCATGATTCCGACATTAACCTCCGGCTGGCCGAATTTGGCAGTGTCACCGGCGATGATGATGTCCGCGTGCATGGCGAGTTCGCAGCCGCCACCGAGCGCATATCCGTTGACCGCGGCAATTAGTGGTTTGGGAAAACGACGCACGCGATCCCACACGCGCTGACGCTCGTTCTTAAGATCCGCGATCGCTTCGCGTTTGGCCATTTCATTGAGGTCTGCGCCGGCCGCAAATACGCTGTCGCCGCCGGTTAACACCACCGCGCGAACGTCGTCATTATCGGCGGCCGCGTCTAGGGCATTGGAGATCTCGTCCAAATGATTGCCCGACAGCGCGTTTAGCTGCTTAGGCCGGTTCATGGTGATAAGCAGCACGTGATCGTGGGGGTTGGTGACTATAATGTCGCTGTAGCTGGGATCAGGCATCGTGCAATCTCGGCATGGTGGGTGAAATCAGCCCGCGCTTTGAGCGCGGTCGAGCTCTTGGTGACGCAGCTTAAAACGTTGGAGTTTTCCGGTTTCCGTACGCGGCAGCTCATCGACGAACTCGATCGCACGCGGATATTTGTAGGGCGCTATTTCGGCTTTGACGAAGTTCTGGAGTTCGATCGCGAATTCGTCACTGCCTGCGTTATCGCGCGCGACCACAAATGCCTTGACGATAAACCCGCGCTCTTTGTCGGGACTGGCGACCACGCCACACTCCGCGACTTTGTCGTGTTCGAGCAACACCTCTTCGACTTCAGGGCCGGAAATATTGTAGCCGGCGGAGATGATCATGTCGTCGGCGCGAGCCTGAAAGCAAAAATAGCCATCCTC
>CAUZWH010000406.1:0-3528 GCA_963583675.1 Alphaproteobacteria bacterium | reverse complement strand
GCTGGATGATGACGGTGGATGATCAGCGCGCGGTGCTCGAATTCTGCCGCCGGCGGGGCATCTGGATCGTTGCCGACGAAGTCTACGACCGCATCGTTTACGATCGCCCCTACGCCCCGTCGTTCCTCGATATTGCCGATCCCGACGACCTGATCCTGCGCCTCAACAGCTTCTCCAAATCTTGGTGCATGACAGGTTGGCGGTTGGGCTGGATAACCGCCCCGGCGGCGTTCGGCGCGGTGCTCGAGAAAATGAATGAGTATAATATCGCCAACGCCGCAAGCATGGCCCAACACGCCGGGATCGTCGCCTTGCGCGATGGTGAATCGTTCGTGCGCGAGACCGTGGAGCGATACAGCCGGGCTCGCGATCTCGTGTTTCAGCGCCTCGCCGGCATGCCGCGGGTCAAACTGGCGCGGCCTGAGGCTGCTTTCTACGCCTTCTTCTCGGTCGACGGGATGGAGGATAGTCTCGCCTTTGCCAAGACGCTGCTGACTGAAACCAAAGTAGGTCTGGCCCCTGGGGCTGCGTTTGGGCCCGGTGGCGAAGGCCATCTAAGATTGTGTTACGCGGCGACCTTGGCGACGCTGTCGGAAGCCATGGATCGCCTCGAGCCGGCGCTGTCATAAAGGGCAGCAGCCGAAGGCGGCGCCGAATGAAGCAACAAAAGAGCTCAACGAACATCTGAGTTTTAGGTCGAGCCGCCGTTATGCTTGTTTGATTAAACTTTTGGCCCGGCGGATAGGCACACCCGTTGACTAAGGAATGACCGCAACTCTCGCATATCCGGGCGATATCGGCGGCGTTGACCCGTCGGCCGAAAGGAGCGAAATCCTTGCCGGTCGGGCGCATAACTTCCGGCGCCAACTGCTTGTGATTGGCGCGGTGCAAGCTGTCAACGCGGGTCTTCTGGGTGGGGTGTTTTACGCTTACGTTAACCCTTATCTCCTATCAGCCTGGATTGTCGCGGTCTGGTATCTGGCTTTTTTTGTGTGCGGACCTGGTGGCGCTACCGCGACCGTATCGATGAGACCGCGCCCAAGCCCGGCTATATTGAGCGTGCGATCAGATCGACCTATGTCTCTGGAATTTTGTGGGGCGTTGGGGCAGCGCTTTTGTTTGTGCCGGAGTCGATTCCCCATCAGCTATTTCTGGTGTTCCTGATCGGCGGCATGGCGGCGGGTACGACGGCCGGGCTGTCGACGCTGCCGAACGCCTGGATTGGGGTGGTCGATGTCATCGCCGTCTCCGTGCGGTTGCTGACCTGGGGGGGTCTCGATAGGGCGTGTTTGCGGGCAGCTAATAGTACGTCCAGACTAGCGCCGCAATCGACTAGGTTGCACTCGGTTGCTGATAGATTGGCGGCTGGGCTGGTGGGTCAACCACGAAGATTGATGGGAGATTGGTGAATGCAGGGTATCACGCTCTACCCGGGCGGCATCAGCTATGCCGACGTCGCGCAAATCTCGGCGCGCGCGGAGGACGCTGGCTTCGCGGGGGTCTATTTCGTTGAATTGCGCGGCAATAACGATGCGCTGGCGGCCGCTCAAGCGGCGGCGACCGCGACCAGTCAGATCATGGTGGGTACCAACATCGTCAATGCCTATATGCGCCACCCGAGCCAACTGGCGGCGCAAGCGATCGCGGTTGATGAGATCAGTGGCGGCCGGTTGGTGCTGGGGATTGGCGCCAGTCATCGGCGTCGGGTCGAAGCGCTGGGCATGATGTGGCGACCGCCGGTCGACCTGCTCACCGACACCACACGGATTCTGCGCGCGGCGTTTGCCGGCGAGGCGGCCGATGGCGTGCCGTTGGGCCGACGGGCCGAGCATCCAATTCCGATCCATTGGGCCGGTGTGTCGAGTGCCACGATCGCGGCAGCCGGGGCGGAGTCGGATGGGTTGATGATGTTTCTCGCCACGGTTCACAGCGTCGGCGAAGCGTGCGCGCAGTTTCACGCGAACGCACGTGACGCCGTCCACAACACCGAGCGCAAGCGGGTTTCACTCCTCACGCCGGTCTTCTTGTCGGAAGACCTGGCCGTCGCTTATGAGGCGGCCCGCGGCTACCTTTCTTTCTATGCCACCATGCCGGTCTATCAGAATATCTTCGCTGCCAGCGGTTTCGAAGCGGAGGTGGCGGCGATCCGTGCGGGCGATCCCGCCGATCCTGCCGCAGCGGCTCGGCACCTCTCGGACGCCATGCTTGATTCGATCGTGCTGATTGGGTCGGCGGCGCGGTGTCGCGAGCGGTGGGTCGCGTTCGCCGAGGCCGGTATCGACGATCCCCTGTTCTCGCCGCAGGCGGTCGAGGGAACCGTGCAGGATGCTGCGGCGGCGTTGATCGCGGCCTTCGCGCCCGTGGTTTAGCTCGATGCCCAGCGACACTGCCGGGGTTTTTTGATCTCATTTGCCATCGGTCGACTCAAAGCGCGTTAGACTAGGCCGCCATAATAGTTGTTGAACGGAGGAATGCCGTGACGATCGATTCTACTGAAATTCTTGCCCAGGTCGAACAGCTCCACCGCGACCGGCCCTTTGCCGAGCATCCGTTATGGGTGGGCATGATGGAGGGAACCCACAGCGTTTCGCAGCTTCGCGTATTCGCCAAGCAGTTCGGTATTCTGCCGCTGTGGAACAATCAGTATCACGGGCCGCTTTACGTTAATTGTCCCGACCCGAAGTGGCGCGAAATGCTCGGCGAAGTGGTCTATGAGGAAGCGACCGGGCGTCTCTATGCCGACGGCTTGCCGCACAATCAGCTCTACACCAATTTCGGAATCGGTCTGGGGGTGAGTCGTGAGGAGATGTGGCAGACCGAATACGGGCCGGGGGCGCAGGCAATTCGCGATTGGTTCATCGACTATTGCAATCGCGGCACGCTCGAAGGGGTGTCGTGCCACATGCTGGCCGGCGAATCCCATGGCCCCGGTGTCTACGGGGTGATGGCGAAGCGGCTGCAGGAGCAATACGATCTCTCGGAGGAGGCGGTGGCGTTTTGGGCGATTCACGACGTCGCTGACGAGGATCACTCCGGCATCGGTAAGGATCTGTTGGCCGATTTTGCCAAGACGACTGCCGACGGCCGGCTGGTTATCGATACCGTGAACGCGACGCTCGACCGCATGTTCGCGTTCTACGACGACATGTTTGAGATGATGGGCCAGGTCCACTAACCCGAGGCGCTCAACGCGCAGCGGCCGCGGTCCCACCGATGACGGATACCAATCCCGAAATGCACTATGCGGCGGAGACGCTACGTGATTTTGCCGGCGCGCTCGCGCTCGCGGCCGGATTGCCCGAGCAAAGGGCCCAGCGGATGGCCGAGATCCTGGTCGAGGCCGACATGATGGGGCGCAGCACGCACGGCATCGAACACCTCGATTGGTATCTCACCGACCTGGTGAGCGAGGTGATGAATAAGACCGGCGATCCCACCGTAGTCGCCGATCATGGCGCGGCGGTGACGTGGGATGGGCACTATCTGCCCGGCACCTGGCTGGTGACCGAGGCGATGGAACTCGCCTTC
>CAUZWH010000405.1:0-3538 GCA_963583675.1 Alphaproteobacteria bacterium | reverse complement strand
GGCACAGAACACCACGCCCGTGCAGATGAAGATGTTGCTAACGCGGCTGGGCGAAAACTCGCGATTGGTGGTCACCGGTGATTTGACACAAGTCGATTTGCCACGTGGCACACGCTCAGGGCTCGAAGACGCCGTAAAAATTCTGCAGGGGATCGACGGTGTCTCGTTCGTCTATTTCAGCGATGTCGACGTTGTTCGACACCGGTTGGTTACCAAAGTTCTCCAGGCGTATGCGGCGCTGGAAGCGTCGCGACGCGAGTCTCGTGACGGTGATGCTGATTGATGCGACGAGAGGCTTGCCGACCCTCATTGATCACGCCGACGCAAGCGGCTTGCCGGAGTTGATGGGCGACAACGAAATTGGTATTGCCGTACAAGCCGACGTGTGGCGATTGGAGTGGCCGCATGCCGAGAAAATCGCGGGGGGCGCAGCATCGGCGGTCCTGGAATACCTGGCTCATGATGCGGCTCAGCCCGCTGAACTTAGCGTTGTCCTCGGTGACGACGCGTTGATCCAAGAGCTAAACAGGACCTACCGCGATAATGATTCCACTACCAATGTGCTTGCATTTCCGCTCAACGATGCCAACGTTAAGGTGGTTGCAATGGCGAATGAGGGATCGGTGCAAGCGACGATGATGGGCGATGTTATCGTCGCCTATGAAACAGTGGTCCACGAAGCAACGGCGCAACACAAGGATCGAAACGCTCACTTGGCGCATCTTGTGACCCACGGTGTCCTGCATCTTTTCGGCTTCGACCATCAGACCTCAACCGACTTAGATGAAATGATTCGGGCCGAAACGGCCATCCTCTTGCGGCTCGGGTTCGACGACCCCTACGCCTCGCCCGCCGGTCCATTGCGGCCGTAATCTCGAAAGCTCACCTAAGATCAGAAATGACCAACGACGATTCCTCACCGAGTAGTTCGCCCCGTGAAAACGGGGCCGCAGATACCCCCTCTCTTTCAAAAACGATTCTGAGCTGGTTGCGTGGACTTGGCGGCGCACGTCACGATGATGGGTCGCTACGCGAAAGCCTAGAGTTGCTAATTGAGGAGCATGCCAATCACGATCAGCCGATCGACCCGGAAGAGCGGTTGATGCTGATGAATATTCTCAAACTTAACGAACTCCGGGTCGACGATGTCATGGTGCCGCGCGCAGATATTGTTGCCGTCGAGCAGCAGTCGACTCTTGAGGAGGTGCTGACGGTCGTGCGCAAGGAACTTCACTCGAGAACGCCTGTGTATCGCGAAACACTCGATGACGTCGTGGGTATGGTGCACGTCAAGGACCTACTGGTTCGCGCATCGAACGGCAGCGATTTCAGCCTCGATCACTTGATGCGCGATACATTGTTCGTGCCGCCCTCGATGCACGCACGTGAACTCCTGCTAAAGATGCGCAAGAGCCGGGTTCACATGGCTGTCGTGGTTGATGAATATGGTGGGACCGACGGACTGGTGACAATCGAAGATCTGGTTGAAGAGATCGTCGGCGAGATCGAAGATGAGCATGATGTCGAAGAAGGGCCGCTCTTGGTTGAAGGACCCGAAAATACACTGGATGCTGACGCGCGGACCCCGATCGAGCAACTTGAGGAGATCCTGGAGCAGGATCTAATCGAATCGGATCGTGATGAAGACATCGACACGCTCGGCGGTCTGGTTTTTGCGCTGGTCGGTCGGGTGCCGCGCATTGGCGAGCGGGTCAAGCACCCGGGTGGGGCAGAGTTCGAGGTTCTTGACGCCGATGCACGGCGCGTAAAACGGTTACGTATCTGGCGTCCCAGACTGAAGTCGGCAAGCGCTTAGCCCGTCTATCCGGAGCCGGCTGATGGTCCGTGTGCACGCTTTCGTCAGCGGACTAAAGGGTTGGCGCCGCGCGATGCTATGCATGGGCCTGGGTGCGCTTGCCACCGGTGCTTTGCCTCCCCTCCACGCGATCCCGTTTCTGTTAATCTCGTTTCCGGCCCTGATCTGGTCGATCGACGCGTCACGACGCATGCGCGACGCCGTGATGATCGGCTGGTGGTTTGGTTTCGGCCACTTCGTGATCGGGTTTTATTGGTTGGCGAACGCGTTCCTCGTCGACGCGGCGCGATTTGGGTGGTTAATCCCGTTTGCCGTGCTTGGCCTCCCGGTCGTCGTGGCTGCATATACCGCTATCGCGGCCGGTATTTATTGGCGTTTTCATGTGCGAGGAGTCGCCGGCATTGCGGTTTTCGCGTTGTCGTGGACCGCGATGGAGTGGCTGCGCGGCCAATTGTTCACCGGGTTCCCGTGGAACTTGATTGGCTATGGATGGGTATTTTCAGACGAAGTCATTCAATTCGCGGCGACGTTTGGGATATACGGTCTAAGCCTGGTGACGGTCGCAGTGGCCGGTTTGCCGGCCCTTATCGGTAGTGCAGATAGCTCTCGGAACAAATATGCGCCTCAACTTCTGGGTCTCGCGGTCCTCGCCGCTATCTGGGGGCACGGCTACTGGCGATTGGACTCGGCGCCGATTCCTGTGTCATCCAATATTACGTTGCGGGTTGTTCAGGCCAACGTTTCGCAGGTCGACAAATGGCGGGCGGATCGCCGACAAGCCAATTTCAACCGCTATCTCGAGTTAAGCCGAAGCGCTGGCACGACTCAGCCGCGGGTGATCGTCTGGCCTGAAACCGCGGTGCCCTATTTTCTTTCTCGCGAGCTAGGGCGAAGACTTGCCATTGGCGATCTCGTCGAGCGCGGGGGTTTTGTGGTCACTGGTGCGCCGCGGATTTCGCCGCCAGGCGATTCGAAGACTCGCATTTGGAATAGCGTGATAGCGATCGATCATACTGGCGCTATTGCCGCCGCCTACAATAAGTTTCACCTCGTTCCCTTCGGCGAATACTTACCGTTGCGCGGCCTCCTCGGACGGATCGGCATCGAAAAACTTGTTTACGGGCCGATCGATTACTCCGCCGGTGCCGGCCCGACGACGCTACGCCTGGGCGACTTGCCGCCGGTGGGGCCGTTGATTTGCTATGAGGCGATATTTCCCGGCGCGGTGACCGATCCCGCGGATCGGCCCGACTGGCTACTCAATGTGAGCAACGACGGCTGGTATGGAATCAGTGCCGGCCCGCATCAGCATTTCGCCATGGCTCGGCTCAGAAGCGTCGAAGAAGGCCTACCACTTGTACGTGCAGCCAATACGGGTGTCTCCGGAGTTGTCGATTCTTTTGGCCGGGTGATTGCCAAGATCGGCTTGGGAGAATCTGGTGTTGTCGATGTTTATCTTCCACAACCTATTGAAATAACACCAGTTTATGGACGTTACGGCGACCTTATGCTAATCCCTTTGGCACTAGTCCTGGTAGCAATAGTAATGTTGCTAGGTGTGATGATGCGCACAGCGAGACGCTATTAGATCCCATAAGGTGTACGGGACATGACTAACACGCCTAATAGGGGTACCTAGGGCGTTGTAGTGTTACGCTTGGTTCTTACGAGCGAGTCGCTGTCCTATAACAACTAATGGTATTGGACTGCTTGGTTGCAAAT
>CAUZWH010000404.1:0-3548 GCA_963583675.1 Alphaproteobacteria bacterium | reverse complement strand
GTGTTCAATCGCGAGCGCCAATACATCGGGCTTCATGACCATGCCATAGCCGCCGCCGAACGGCGTATCGTCGACCGTGCGATGCTTGTCGGTGGCGAATTTCCGTATGTCAATCGTCTCGATCGACCATAAGCCGTCGGCGAGCGCTTTGCCGGCGAGCGCATGCCCGAGGGGGCCGGGAAACATTTCCGGATGAATGGTCAGCACGCGGGCTGACCATTCTGCTGGCGCCGTCACGACCTCACCTCGTCGTCTGGCGACGCCGCGTCCGCCGAACCCTCGGTCGGAATTGCCTCTTCGTCGATGATGATGCGGCCGCCGTCGATGTCGACCGTTGGCACCGTTTCGCTGGTAAACGGTATCAACAAAGGTTGGTGCGGGTCGTCGGGCCGCGCGATTTCGAGGATGTCACTGCTGCCGCCGAAATTGTAAATCGCGGTAATCGTGCCGACGGGGCTTCCGTCGGCGAGCTCAACCAACAACCCCTCGAGATCGGCATGGTAGTACTCGTCCGGCTCAGGCTCTGGAAGCGCTTCGCGGGCGACGTAGATCATCACCCCGCGCAGCGCTTCGGCCTGATCGCGATCTGCGCATCCGGCAATCCGCGCTCTAACGCCACCTTTGACAAGGCCAGTTACCTCAAGCTCAAGCCGGCGCTCGCCCGATTCATCCTCGAGCGGGGCATAAGCGGCAATCGCCTCGGGTCGTTCGGTGAAGCACTTAATGCGTACTTCGCCGCCGACGCCATGCGGCGCTGTGATCACGCCCAGACACACCCGTCCCGGGGGCGTCGCGCGACGCCCGCTGGGGCCGTTTTGGTCGACCATCGGTGAGATCGTTACAGCGTCCACAGTGCCAGTCCCTTAGGCGTCCTTCTTTGCTGCGTCCTCGGCTGTGGCGTCATCGTTCGATTCCGGAGCGGGCTCCGCTTGGGGCTCGGGCTCAGGTTCGGCCGCAGCCTCAGGAGCGGCTTCCGCTGCGGCCTCGGGTTCTGCCGCCGGCGCATCCGCTTGGCTTTCTTCGCTGGCTGCTTCCTCAGCGGGTGCCGGTTCGGGCGGCGGCGGGGCCTCGGCCGCGACTTTTGCGGCTTCGGCGGCGGCTTTCACCGCTTCTTCCTTGGACGTTAATCGCTCCAGCGTTTTTTTGCTGGGTTGACCCTTAATCGGGTTGTTGTGTTTGGTCGGTTCAAACATGCCGACCTGGCCGAGGAAACGCGCAACCCGGTCCGACGGGCGCGCGCCGACACCGAGCCAATATTTGATGCGTTCCTGTTTGAGGGTCACCCGTTGGTCATTGTCTTTGGCCAATAACGGGTTGTAGGTGCCAACACGCTCAATGAATCGGCCGTCACGCGGGAAGCGTGAGTCCGCGACTACGATGCGGTAGTAAGGGCGTTTCTTGGCGCCACCGCGCGATAAGCGAATGCGAAGTGTCATATTTGGGTTTACCTCCTGTCTTCGCGTTCTAACAAAATCAGTTGCACAACTGTGCTAACGGGGCATGAGCCCGGCCAGCCCGCTGCGCTGCAGAGTCTTCGGGTTCATGCGGCCCATTTTCTTCATCACATGGGCCATTTGCTTAAATTGCTTTAGCAAGCGATTGATTTCAGGAACCGACGTGCCTGAGCCGGTCGCGACGCGTCGCTTGCGCGAGCCGTTCAGCAATTTCACGTTGCGTCGCTCGGCCGGCGTCATCGAGAGAATGATCGCCTCCTGGCGCGACAGCATCTTGTCGTCGATTTGCGAACCCTCGAGTTGTTTTTTGACCTTGCCGACACCAGGCAACAGCCCGAGCAGCCCCTGCATGCCACCCATCCGGCGCATCTGGCGCAATTGCATTACCAAATCGTCAAGGTCGAAATTGCCTTTGCGAATCTTGGCTTCGAGTTTCTTTGAAGCTTCTTCATCAATCGTTTCGGCCGCTTTCTCGACCAGCGAGACCACATCGCCCATGCCGAGGATGCGCGACGCGATGCGCTCGGGATGAAAGACCTCGATTTCATCGAGTTTTTCGCCGGTTCCGAGCAGTTTGATCGGGCAGCCCGTAACGGCGCGCATGCTAAGAGCAGCACCGCCGCGGGCATCGCCGTCGATGCGCGTGAGGACAATACCGGAAACATTGAGGCGCGCTTTGAAGCGTTCCGCCACCTTGACCGCGTCCTGACCGGTGAGCGCGTCGGCAACCAAAAGGATCTCTACCGGGCTGACGGCGTCACGAACGGCGCTTGCTTCGGCCATCAGCGCTTCGTCGACGTGCAATCGCCCGGCAGTGTCGAGCAACACCACGTCAACACCTTGCAACTTCGCGGATTGCATCGCGCGATTGGCGATATCGACCGGCATTTGCCCATCGATGATGGGCAGGGTCAGAATATTGGCCTGCTCACCGAGGACGCGGAGCTGTTCCTGCGCCGCAGGCCGCTGGACGTCGAGCGACGCCATCAACACTTTTTTCTTCTCGCGTTCCCAAATGCGAAGGGCGATCTTCGCCGTGGTGGTGGTTTTGCCCGAGCCCTGTAGACCAACCATGAGAACCGCGACCGGCGCCGGCCCAGACAGGTTTATTTCGACCGATTCCGCACCGAGAGCTTCAATCAAATGGTCGTTGACATATTTAACGACCATCTGCGCGGGCGAGACGCTTTTCAGGACCTCAGCACCAACCGCCTTGATGCGAACCTGCTCGATGAATTGCTTGACCACGGGCAGCGCAACATCGGCCTCGAGCAAAGCAACGCGCACTTCGCGCAGCGCCTCGTTGACATCTTCTTCGCTGAGCGCCCCATGGCGCTTCAGACGATCGAAAACCTCTCCCAGTCGCTCGCTTAATGTGTCGAACATCGCCTAGGTCTGTTTATCAAGGCCGAATGCCTGTTGTTCAAAGCCAAAAGCGCCAGTGCGCGAAATTCGCGGACTGGCGTACCCCCTCGGGAGTGCCGAATACACCCGTGCTCTTGAGTGGCGCGGACACTAAGTCTACTAGGCAGTATCGTCAAGCCATCACTGGCCCGGGCTAAACCGGTGGACGCGAGCACGATCAGCGCCATATAACGCGCCTATGACGGCCACGCCTTTCCTTAAAATGCATGGTCTTGGCAACGACTTCGTTGTGCTCGACGCGCGGACCTCGCCGCTGATACTTAGCGGCGATCAGGTGCGGGCCATCGCACATCGTCGCACGGGGATTGGTTGTGACTCGCTGATTGTTCTGGAACCCTCGGATTCGGCCGACGTTTTTATGCGCACGTTCAACGCCGATGGCGGTGAAGTCGAGATCTGCGGCAATGCTGCGCGTTGTGTTGCGTCGTTAATTAACACCGATGCCAATGCCGCACATTCGGCTGAACTCACGATCGATACCCAAGCGGGCGTCCTGCGCGCGCGGGATGCTGACAGTGGTCTGGTCTCCGTCGACATCGGAATCGCGCGGACCGGCTGGCAGCAGATTCCCGTGGCACGCGAGATGGACACGCTCCACCTCGACTACTCGGTTCGCGCGCCTACGGGTGAGCGACTCGACGATCCGGTCGCGGTCAATGTTGGGAACCC
>CAUZWH010000403.1:0-3556 GCA_963583675.1 Alphaproteobacteria bacterium | reverse complement strand
TTCCTGCTCGGGCTGAGCGAATCGATACCGGCGAAGCAATCTTTCGTTTGCCATATAGCGATGGTTCGTTGCGGCCCGGCGGGACGATCAACGGGCCGGCGATGATGGCGTTGGCGGATATGACCATGTACGCGGTCGTCATGAGTGAGATCGGCATGGCGACGATGGCCGTGACCTCAAACCTCAATATGAACTTTTTACGCCGCCCCGGGCCGCGCGACCTCATCGCCAAGGGGCGCATCCTAAAACTGGGGCGCCGCTTGGCTTATGGCGATGTGACGATGTATTCGGATGGCGAGGCAGAGCCCGTTGCGCACGCGACCGTGACGTATTCGATTCCACCTGATCATGAATCCGGCGACGATAATGGTATTATCATACCGTGCTCGTAACACCCTGAAATAAAGAAGTTTTCGACGATTGACAGTGAAAAATTCCGTGGCATACTGCGCCGCTTTCCGTAATCAACGACACGGGGCCGGCGGTGAGAACATACTCTGCGAAACCCAAGGATATCGAGCGCGCCTGGGTACTGATTGACGCTGAAGACGTCGTCCTGGGACGCTTGGCAGTGGTGATCGCTAACCGGATCCGTGGCAAACATAAGCCGATATTCACCCCGCACATGGATACGGGTGACCACGTCGTCGTTATCAATGCCGATAAGGTGAAGCTCTCCGGACATAAGGAGGACGGCAAGATCTACTATCGGCACACCGGCTATCCCGGCGGCATCAAGGCGCGGACGCCGGCACAGGTGCGCGAGGGAAAACGGCCTGAGATGCTTATTCGCAAGGCGGTCCAGCGTATGGTCCCAAGGGGTCCTTTGGGGCGCGACCAGCTGCGAAAACTTCACGTATACACCGGTACAGAACACCCACACGACGCACAACAGCCCGACGTGCTCGATGTTGCTGCGATGAACCCGAAGAACAAACGGAGCTCGTGACGACATGTCGGACGAACGCCAAACGCTGACCGATCTCAAACAGCTGGGTGAGGCCACAGGTACGGTCGAGGCGCCGCCGGTACCAGAACCGGAGACGATCGAGCAACGCATAGACGACCAAGGTCGCGCCTATGCGACCGGCAAACGGAAAGACGCGGTTGCACGGGTCTGGATCAAGGGCGGCAGTGGCCAGATCGTGGTGAACGGACGCAAATTCGAAACATATTTCGCACGTCCGGTCTTGCAGATGATCGTCAATCAACCTTTTACAGCGGCAGACCGCGACAAGCAGTTTGACGTTTGGTGCACGGTGAAGGGGGGCGGATTGTCCGGTCAGGCCGGTGCGGTACGCCACGGTGTTAGTCGCGCGCTTATCAAATATGAGCCGACATTGAGACCCGTCCTGAAAAAAGGCGGGTTTCTGACGCGCGATTCGCGCGTTGTTGAGCGAAAGAAATACGGTAAGGCCAAGGCGCGAAAAAGCTTCCAGTTCTCGAAGCGATAGATCGTCGACGCCGGCTTTCGCCGCGGGCCCGGCATAGACCGGGTGCACTTCGCAATACGTCGTCTCCTTCCATCCCATGGCGCGCGCAACGGGCTCGTTGCTTGACGCCTCGGCTAATTTCGATCAGCTATGGACCTCGAACGGAGGGATCGTAGAGCAGATATGACCAGTGACACCCGTCGGCTCCGGATCGCAATCCTTGGTGGCAGTGGCTACACCGGCGGCGAGCTCCTCCGTCTGCTAGTGCGGCACCCGTCTGCCGATATTGTGTTGCTCACGGCGGATCGCCGTGCCGGCGAGCCGGTCGCTACTGTTTTCCCCCATCTGGGCGCCCAGCAATTGCCGGACTTCGTTTCGCTCGACGAGGTGGAGTGGGCGGGGATAGACGTTGATATCGTTTTTTGTGCTTTGCCGCACGGCACCACTCACGCGGTTGCCAAGGGGTTGCTCCACAGCGAACGGCGCAGTGTCGTTGATGGACTCATCGTCGAAACCAGACAGGACTTGATTGCGGCGGTTCCCAGTGATGTGAAAATCATTGATCTCTCGCCAGACTTTCGGCTCGACGACACCGATCTCTATGCCGAGTGGTATGGAACCAGCCATGATGCTGCGGCGCTGCAACCTCGGGCCGTCTACGGCTTGAGCGAATTCGCGCGCGGCGACATTGCGACGACCAACCTCGTGGCCTGCCCCGGCTGCTACCCGACCGCGTCGTTGCTGCCGCTGGTGCCTCTGCTAGAGGCGGGCCTGATCGATCACGACGACATAATCATTGACGCCAAGTCGGGCGTCACCGGCGCCGGCCGCGGTGCCAAGGAGGCCAATCTTTTTGCCGAGGTAAGTGAGGGCATCCATGCCTATGGGGTGGCCGGTCACCGGCACCTTCCTGAAATCGAACAAGAACTTGGCAAGGCCGCGGGCGGATCGATCAAGGTGAGCTTTACGCCGCATCTGATGCCGATGAATCGCGGCATTCTGTCGACGATTTACGTCAAACTCGCAACTGACGCGGATGCAGCTACGCTGCGCGATGCGCTGACAAGCAGGTTTGACGACGAACCCTTTGTCTACGTGGTGCCTGAAGGGGTCGCGCCAGCGACCCGCCATGTCCGCGGCTCGAATAACTGCCTGATCGGGGTCTTCGAAGGTCGGCTGCCAGGGCGTGCGGTTATCTTGTCAGTGATAGATAACTTGGTGAAAGGGGCTTCGGGGCAGGCCGTGCAGAACATGAACATTGCCGGTGGACTGCCCGAGACAACGGCGCTGGAGCAGGCGCCGCTGTTTCCTTAGGCGCGCGCATCCTCAAATACCAATGCCCAGCGACGGTAACTTCCGACCACCCGATCTATTTCCGTTCGGGGAATATGTTCCTCGGATCGACCCAACGGCATTCGTGGCGCCGGATGCCACCATCATCGGTGATGTTGAGGTCGGCGCGCGAAGCGGGATTTGGTTCAAATGCGTACTGCGCGGCGACGTTCGATCGATTCGGGTGGGTGACTCCACGAATATCCAGGATGCCACCATCGTTCACGTCACCCGGCGACGCGCATCTACCGCAATCGGCAGTCACGTGACGATCGGCCATCGCGCCATCATTCACGGCTGCACCATCGAGGATTCATGCTTCATCGGCATGGCCGCCACGGTCATGGACGAGGTAGTCGTCGAGTCCGGCGCGATGGTTGCTGCAGGCGCGCTGGTTACCCCACGAAAGCGGGTCGGCGCTGGCCAACTTTGGGGCGGCGCACCGGCGAAACATATGCGAGATCTGACGCCGGAAGAAAAGGCCTATATGGCTGATGCTGCCTCCCACTATGCCAAACTTGCCGAGTCCTATCGTCGGCAATTGTATGAGGGAATTCCGGCTCCCTCGATCAGATGACAGGCTTGGTGCACTCTAAAATAATACTGCAGTACCTAGAACGCGGCCGGTAGGCAGCGGATTATGATAGGGGCACAGGAACAATTCTTGTTGAATTCTGATAGGGTTACGGCTCAATTTTGAGACAACGGGTGGTGGAATCTGGCCGGCTTGGCTATATATGCCGCTCTGACGTCGTATCACTTTTCTTAATCGATCATTTTGGACGCAAGGT
>CAUZWH010000402.1:0-3574 GCA_963583675.1 Alphaproteobacteria bacterium | reverse complement strand
CCACGGCACACACCCTGCCAAGGGCCTCGCGGTGGCGCGCATGGCAGCCCATATCACTTACATGTCCGAGCCTTCATTGCGGCGCAAGTTCGGACGTAAGTTGCAGGATCGAAGTAACCTCTCCTACGGCTTTGACGCCGACTTCCAGGTCGAGAGCTACCTCCGCCACCAGGGCAGCACATTTGTCGATCGCTTCGACGCCAACTCCTATCTCTACATCACGCGGGCGATGGACTATTTCGATCTCGCCGCCGACCGAAGCGGTCGCTTGGCGGATGTGTTTACCAACAGCAAGTCACGTTTTTGTCTGATTTCATTTGCCAGCGACTGGCTGTTTCCGACGTCGGAGGTTCGCGAAGTCGTCCACGCCCTCAATGCAGTGGCTGCCAATGTAAGTTTCGTCGAGATCGAAACCGACAAGGGCCACGATGCGTTTTTGCTCGACGAACCCGAATTTCATGACACCGTGAGCGGCTTTATCAACGGCGCCGCCGAGCACCGGGGCCTGCACGCTCGATGAACGCTCAATCGCCCGTTAGCGGCGCCGGCGGGGTCCGCGTCGATCTACTCTTGATTGCCGACATGATCGAGCCCGGCGCCCGGGTGCTTGACGTCGGGTGCGGCGATGGCGCGCTACTCGAGCACCTGGCCCAAACCAAGCAGGCTGACGGTCGCGGAATCGAACTCAGCCAGGCGGCCGTCAAAGCCTGTGTGAGCCGAGGTCTATCGGTCATCCAAGGCGATGCCGATCAAGACCTCCACGACTATCCAACGCAGGCTTTTGATTACGTTGTGCTCAGCCAGACGCTACAGGCCACCCATAATCCCAAGGACGTTCTTGAGCACATGGTCCGCATCGGAAGATCGGCCATCGTTTCGTTCCCGAACTTCGGGTATTGGCGGGTCCGTTGGCAGCTCATGACCAATGGTCGCATGCCGCGAACCGATACACTTGCCGAAGTCTGGTATCAGACCCCGAATATCCACCTCTGCACGATTCGCGATTTCCTAGCACTGTGCCGTGAGCTCGGCATCAGCATAGATCAGCAGATCTTTATCGACCGCGCGGGCAAGCCCGGTCGCATCAGGGGCGGCCGCCTGGCAAATCTGTTTGCCGATCTCAGTCTGTTTCGCCTAGCCCAAACCAAATGGTCGCTCTGAGCCGGCCGCTTCCGCCGTCGCACCCTCAAGAACCTAGCAGCGTCAGGTTCGGTCCTGACCGTGGCGCGGCGCTACGCGGAAACGCAA
The DNA here is from genome assembly GCA_963583675.1 of Alphaproteobacteria bacterium. Taxonomy (GTDB): domain Bacteria; phylum Pseudomonadota; class Alphaproteobacteria; order SHVV01; family SHVV01; genus CAUZWH01. The sequence continues at coordinate 2,326 of CAUZWH010000402.1, read as the reverse complement.
CCTGTGGCTGCCGAATCCGCCGCGTCCGCGGCGCTTGTTGTGCGGTTGCGGCAAAAATCTGCTTGCCCGCCTCGCTGATAAGAACGCCGGAGAGCGCATGTGCCCAGCGATTGCCAAGATTCTCGAACGCTGGCGCCAAGCGGATCAGCGATCGGCGCTGGGTCGGCGGGAAAAATAACGCACTTAGCGTAGCGGTCGGCGAGAACATCGAATCGCGCATTAAGCGCTCTAGCTGCGGTGGACTAAATGGCGACCCGGTGCCAAAAGGCGTACGTTCGACGCGGGCCCATATTCCACGCCGATTGGGTACGACCACCATGAGCCGGCCGCCCGATGCCAGCACCCGCCACACCTCACGCAGGAGCGGGCGCACTTGTTCGGAGGTTTCGAGCGCGTGGACCATGAGGACGCGATCAATTGAACTATCGGGTAGCGGAATTTCCGCTTCGTCACAAAGACCTACAAGATTGGGTTCATCGCTCGGCCACGCCGAAACACCCTGGGACGCCGGCATCATCGCGATTACACGTTCGGCTTCGTCCCGAAATGGCCGCAAAAACGGTGTCGCATAGCCCAGACCGAGAACCCGCAGTCCCGCCGTGCTCGGCCACAGCGTGCGGATACGGCGGCGCACCTGGCGGCGTGCAGTTTGACCAAGGCTGGTCGCATAGAACTGATTGAGATCGACAACATCAGGGCGCATCGCAACAGTTTAGCATAGGCAAGGCAGTAGTTTTTCCGATTTGCGCGGCTGGGCGCCCCGTCCGCCCGCCAGCCGGCTAGCTAGGAGGATGCCATGAAGCTCCGATTCGCACCGACATCGCCCTACGTCCGCAAATGCCTGGTGGTGGCCCACGAAGTCGGGCTGGCGGGCGAGGTGGCGCTTGAGCCGACAAATCCTTGGGAGGCCGACACCACGATCGCCGCAGACAATCCGTTGGGAAAGGTGCCGGCATTGATCACCGATGACGGTCTATCTTTGTTCGACAGTCGCGTGATCTGCGAATACCTCGATTCACATAGCCAAAGCCCCCACCTCTTCCCAAGCGGCGACGACCGCTGGCGCGTGCTGCGACTGGCGGCGATCGGTGAAGGAATTCTTGACGCCGCTGACACCCGAATCATGGAAAGCCGTCGCAAACCGGCAAAAATAGACTACGCCTGGGATACGCGTAAAAAGACCGCTATCATCCGCGCACTCAATGAACTTGAGCGCCTCGCGAGCGCGTTTTCGGGTATCGATATCGGACTAATTACAATCGGTTGCGCACTCGGCGAGCTCGATTTCCGATTCCCGGAAGAGGATTGGCGCGCCGTGCGACCCAAGCTTAGCGGATGGTATGCGGACTTCGCACAACGGCCGTCGATGTCCGAAACGGTGACGGTTCATTGGGAGGATTGGATAGGCATGAACGGGGCAACGGGATCGACTCGGTCCTAACCCGCGCCACGCGAGCAAAAACCTGAGCGAACAAAGTCCCACGTAGAGGCGAAGATTTACGGCCGGTAAACCGCGATGGCTAGGGAGCGTTATCTCGTGGTCGGTGTTAGTCGCGCGCAACGCACATCGCTATACCCATGCCACCGCCGATGCACAACGTCGCCAAACCTTTCTTGGCATCGCGTTTTGCCATCTCGTGCAGCAAGGTGACCAACACGCGCGCGCCAGACGCGCCGATCGGATGTCCGAGCGCGATCGCGCCGCCATTGACGTTGACCTTCTCGGGATCCCAACCGAGGTCTTTGTTGACCGCACAGGCTTGTGCCGCAAAAGCCTCGTTGGCTTCGATGAGATCGAGGTCTTCGACCGTCCAACCCGCTTTCTCGAGCGCCGCGCGGCTCGCTGGAATGGGTCCCGAGCCCATCACGGCAGGGTCGACGCCCGATTGCGCCCACGAAGCGATACGCGCAAGGGGGGTAAGGCCACGGCGCTCGGCTTCGCCGGCGGTCATCAATACAACCGCCGCCGCGCCGTCGTTGATTCCGGAAGCGTTACCAGCGGTAACCGTGCCCTCGCGATCGAATGCCGGCCGCAAGCCTTGGAGAGATTCGAGGGTGGCATCCTCGCGGATGTACTCGTCGCTATCCACCGTGGTCTCGCCTTTTCGCGACTTGACCGTCACCGGCACGATTTCATCTGCGAAGCGGCCACTGGCCCGCGCTGCCGTTGCTTTTTGCTGCGAGGCGAGCGCGAACATGTCCTGTTCTTCGCGGGTGATCTGCCATTGGCGGGCGACGTTTTCCGCGGTTGTTCCCATGTGATAGCCGTTGAACGCGTCCCATAAACCGTCTCGGATCATGGTATCGACAAACTCAACATCACCCA
>CAUZWH010000401.1:0-3581 GCA_963583675.1 Alphaproteobacteria bacterium | reverse complement strand
ATGGCTGAACAACCCGAAACCAGCGAACTTCTAGCTTTGACGACGAATATCGTCGCGTCGCACGTTTCAAACAATTCGGTTACATCGGCTGATCTACCGCAACTTATTCAGCAGGTTTATTCGGCCCTGTCTAGCGCCGGAAGTGGTGGCGCGAACGCCTCGGCGCCCCGGCCGCAGCCCGCCGTTTCAATAAAGAAATCGATTACGCCCGACTTCATCATCTGTCTGGAGGATGGCAAGAAATTGAAGATGCTCAAGCGCCATCTAAAAACCCGATATAATATGACGCCGGACGATTACCGTGAGCGATGGGGCTTAGGTCCGGATTACCCGATGGTTGCGCCAAACTATGCCGCCCAACGTAGCACACTGGCAAAGAAGATCGGCCTCGGCACAAAACGGCGAGCTCAGCGTCGCCGGGTGTAGCGGCCTGACTGCGAACGCGAGCAAAGGGTCAACGATCACTGTGTTGCGCCAATCCGATCGGCTGCGGTGAAAACCGTTTTCGCAATAGGGAAAATACTCGGCGTCTTCGTCTGGACGCTGATATTGTTGCCGGCGCATCTATTTGGTCTCGCATTCCAAACGCCGTTGCGCGAGCGCATTCCGGTCAGATACCACAATGGTCTAGGCCGTATCCTCGGATTGCACATCGAAGCGAGCGGCTCTCGTTTCACGGGTGTCGAACCTGTGCTCTATGTTGCCAATCACTCCTCGTGGCTCGATATTGTTGTTCTTAGTTGCGTGATTCCGGGCTCGTTCGTATCTAAAGCTGAGGTGCAAAATTGGCCGATTTTTGGCCTGTTGGCACGGCTGCAGCGTTCCATCTTTATCGAGCGTCGTGCAAAGCTGGCAGCCAATCATCGAGACGAAATTAGCGATCGTTTGGGCGCGGGCGATAAACTCATCTTATTTCCCGAAGGAACCAGCAGTGACGGGAATCGCGTATTGCCGTTCAAAAGTGCTCTGTTTGCTGTGGCCGAACGGTCGTTTGGAGGCGTGCCGCTAATGGTGCAGCCGGTTTCAGTCGCCTATACAAAACTCGATCACATGCCAATCGGGCGCCACCATCGTCCTTTGTTGACGTGGTATGGCGACATGGCCCTGGGTGGGCATCTTTGGCGGATGCTCGGGCTTGGGCCATCGACTGTGTCAGTCACCTTTCACGCGCCGATCAGCATCGCGGAACATAAGAACCGAAAGGCGCTCGCCAATTATTGCCAAAAGGTCGTCGCGATGGGGTTGTCCAATGCGTTAACGGGGCGCAATGGTCTTGAGGCAGAAGCCGACGACAGGGTTTCGATCTATTCGAGGAAAGAAAGTGGTACCCAACCTATGCCGGTCGGATCGTAGCGGGATTAGCTTGATGTCTCGCCCGTTGGAAATCATGTCGCCACCAACCGTCTTAACCTTGATCGAACTTTCGGGGGGTTGATTGACAAAGAATCTCTTCATCAAAACCTACGGTTGTCAGATGAACGTCTACGATTCCGGTCGCATGGCGGAGCTTTTGGAACCACTTGGTTACGCTGCTACGTCCTGTGCCGACGATGCCGACTTGGTCGTTCTCAATACTTGCCACATTCGCGAGAAAGCAGCCGAAAAAATGTATTCGGAGCTTGGGCGCCTGGCCCAGCAAAAGAAAACGCGCGACGATTCTCATCCGATGCTAATCGCGGTAGCCGGTTGTGTGGCACAGGCCGAGGGCAGCGAAATAATGAGGCGGGCGCCAGCCGTTGACATCGTCGTTGGTCCCCAGAGCTACCATCGATTGGCCGAAATCGTGGCTCGGGCCGCAAGCACCCACCGGCATCGAGTTAAGCCCGGCATTATCGATACTGAATTTCCTACCGAGTCAAAATTTGACCATTTTCCGATCGAAATTCGCCCCAGGGGCGTCACTGCTTTCCTTACCGTTCAGGAGGGATGTGACAAATTCTGTACGTTCTGCGTGGTGCCCTATACCCGCGGTGCGGAATTCTCGCGTCCCATGGCCGATGTTGTCGCCGAAGCCGAGCGCCTAGTTGCCGGCGGCGCTCGTGAGGTGACGGTGCTCGGGCAAAACGTCAACGCATATCACGGGATAGAAGAGGCCAGCGGGGCGCCGACAGGCCTTGCGCAGCTCATCCGTCGGCTTGCCGAAATCGATGGCCTCGAGCGGATACGTTACACAACGTCACACCCGCGCGACATGGATGAGGAGCTCATTGCGGCCCATCGAGAGGTGAATGCATTGATGCCATTTATCCACCTGCCCGTACAATCGGGGTCGAACGACATTCTGCGCGCGATGAATCGGCGCCACAACGTTGATGAGTACCGCGCGGTGATCGCGAAGCTACGGGCCGCGCGGCCCGATATCGCCGTATCGAGCGATTTCATTGTGGGGTTTCCCGGTGAAACCGATGCTGATTTCGAGGCGACGCTGGACCTGATTCGTCATGTCGGATTCGCGCAATCGTTCTCCTTCAAGTTCAGTCCACGCCCCGGAACACCGGCTGCCGAGAGCGACAAGCAGGTCCCGGAGGCGGTAAAGGAAGCGCGCTTACACCGATTGCAGGAACTGCTGAATGAGCAGCAACGCGCGTTTAACGGGGGATGCGTGAATCGTTCGGTGCCGGTTCTATTTGAAAAAGCAGGTCGCCACCCCGGGCAATTGATAGGGCGTAGCCCATACCTCCAACCCGTTCACGTAGCCGCGGACGATCGGCTTATTGGGTCGGTCGCTCAGGTTCACATTGAGGCAGCCCTGGCTAATAGCCTGTCGGGTCGTCTTACCGAGGGTGCCGTAACGTTCGGCGCACCCCATGGCGCGTAATCCACGATCTGCAGACGTTATCGAGGCCGATCTCAAGGTCGACAGCGATCGATCGGTGGTCGTTGATTTTGACGATAACAAGCTACTAGCGCCGCTATTTGGTGAGCATGACCAAAATCTGGCGCGCATCGAACAGAAGCTGGGTGTCTCGGTGTCCTCGCGCGGGAATCGCGTTGCCATTAGCGGTGATGCGTGGTCAACGCGGGTCGCGCAAAACGTGCTCGAAGATATGTACCATCGCCTGCAGCGCGGATTAGAGATGGCTTCGGGCGATGTCGATGGTGCCATTCGCATGGCGCAGAGCGGCAGTTCCACGTCTAAAACCGACCTCGAAATCGTGCGTACACGCAAGCGTGACATCACCCCGCGCTCGCTCAATCAATCACTGTACATACGAGAGCTGGAACAGTCCGACCTGGTTTTTGGCCTCGGCCCCGCGGGCACCGGCAAAACATATCTTGCCGTGGCGATGGGCGTTGCAAAATTGCTGAGCGGCGTTTGCGATCGAATTATTCTGTCTCGCCCCGCCGTCGAGGCGGGGGAGCGGCTTGGCTTTCTACCCGGCGATATCCGAGAAAAGGTAGACCCTTATTTGCGACCGCTCTACGACGCTCTTTACGACATGCTGCCGCCCGAGCAGGTCGTAAAACGGTTGGAAACCGGTGAGATTGAAGTCGCTCCTTTGGCGTTTATGCGCGGACGAACTTTGGCGAACTCGTTCGTTATTCTCGATGAGGCACAGAACACCACGCCCGTGCAGATG
>CAUZWH010000400.1:0-3582 GCA_963583675.1 Alphaproteobacteria bacterium | reverse complement strand
ATTCACGGCGTTATTCGGCTGCGATTTGCGCCTCTTTGGGCACGTCGAGACCGAACAATTTCGCGGCGTTGAGGCCCGCGACATTCGCGGCCGTGACGTCGTCGACATTCGCTAGGACCCGTCCCAGGATTTCGTGCGTGTTGGGAAACGTATTGCGCGGATGGGGAAAGTCGGAGCCCCACAGAATTTGCGAGGGACCGGCAACGTCGTAGGAGCGATCGAAATATTTGTCGTCGACAAACCCATGCCAAACCTGGGTGTGCATGTAGTCGTCGACCGGTCGTTTGATCGGGCGAATGTCGAGAGCCTGTCCCAGCGATCCCTGGATCTGCTGCAGGCGGAACATGAACCACGGCAGCCAAGACACGTCGTATTCGCCGAGAATGATCTTGAGGTTTGGGAACTTGTCAAAGACGCCGCCAAAGATAAACTCGTTGGCGAGGACCGGTCCCACGTCGGACAGGATCTCCAGCATTAGTTTTGCAATCAGTTCGCGCTCGGCATCGCCCTGCAGCGTAAAGGGATCGCGGACTCGGCCGGTAATAATGTGCAGCGTGATCGGGATGTCGAGATCCTGGGCGGCTGCCCAGAACCGGTCATAAGCGGGGTCGCGATAGGGCGGCATGCCCGGTTTCACGTCGGTGTAGATGATCGCGCTGCGCAGGTCTTTCGCGGCGATGCGCTCAAGTTCCTTGACCGCCCAGTCAACATCTTCCATGCCGATCAACGCGGTGCCGAGCAGACGTTTGGGGTCTTGGCTGCAATATTCAGCGATCCAGCCGTTGAACACCGAGCAGCAGTCGCGCACCAGGGCCGCATCGGGCGTTCGCATCATGTAGCAGGCGAACGTTGCATTGACGATCTCGGCCTTGACGCCGTCCATATCCATCAACTCGAGGCGGAGCGCGGGGTCGGAGCTACAGCGCGCGACCTTATCGGCCAATTCGTCGGAGAGACCGGTTGCCGCTTCGGTCGAGTCTGCGGTGTCCTCGGCGACGACGTCGCCGAGCTTGATGTATTCGTAGCCGGTAAAGAAAAAATTTCCGGGAGTCCCGTTGTACTCGCTCACCTGCTGCGGCAGCTGCTCGCCCCATTTGTCGCCGAGCGGTCCCGTCCATAGGTCGAACGGCTCCATGATGTGAGAGTCCGCCGAGATTACGTATTTGAACTGCATAACAATTCTCCCACTGGTGGCGCAGAACCTAGCGTATCAAAATGGATTTTTCGCCGCCGTAACACCGATCATGCTGTCGCGGGTAACCAGCGCTGCCAGCGCTTCGGTCGACCAGTCATCGGTTCTGGGCGGCCGTATCGGCACCACGAGGTAGCGGAGGTCGGCTGTGCTATCGACGACCTTGATATGGGTATCGTCAGGTAGTTCGGTGCCAAATTCTCGGAGTACACCGCGCGGGTCGATCACGATGCGCGCGCGATAGGCGCGGCTTTTGTACCACGCCGGCGGAATCCCAAGCAGTGCGCGTGGATAACACGAGCACAACGTGCAGGCGACGACATGGTGGAGCGCCGGTGTGTTCTCGACCGCCTGCACGGGCGGCGAACCGGTCATGTCGATACCGACGCTTTCGGCCGTCGCATAGGCGTCGGCCAGCAGCGCGTCGCGGAAGGCCGGGTCGACCCAACTGCGCGCCACCAGCCCGGCGCTGAGAGTCGGCGTCCGCGATTCTAAATTTTGCACCTCGCGCTGCACGTCGGCCGCGGTGAAAAACCCTTTGTCGATACACAATTCACGCAACGCTTCCTCGAGCACTTCGAAGTCGCTCACCGCGGAATCGTTATGTTCAACCGCGGCGTGCGCCGGGTCGTCGTGGGCGTGGTGATCGCTTAGCTCAGCGCCGGCCGCGCGTTCGGCTTGCAGTCGCGGGCCGACCTCGTCGGTACGGCGCTGGAGGTCATTTTCATCAATCAGGCCGCGCTCGATCAGCAAGATCTTTGAGTGCAGGAGCCAGCTATCGTAGTAGCGCGTGCTGCGGTAGACCTCGGGTGGAAGGTCTTCCCACACGCGGCGTTGTGCGTCGACGGTGAAGTGGCCCTGCGACGCCAGAAGGACCAGCATAGCGTCGGCCCGCCGCTCATAGAGCGAGACTTCGTGTTCGTGGGTATCAATCGGGCCTTCGTCGAGCCCGCCAGGATCATGTTGCGCCCGCATGTTTCCCTCACCCCCAAAATCAGCGGGCCGCCCACTGGACGGCCCGTCGCATCGGCATCAAGCCCGTCTAACCATCGTTCTGGGCGCCAAACATGCGTTCCAGATAGAATTTGAGCTGATGATGGATCGGACCCTCGGCGTGGCACATCCGGCCCGGCTCGAACAGCTTGGAACTCATCGCCCGCTGTAGTGATACGACCATGTCACGGTCTTCTTCGAAGACATCCACTTCCTGGTCGTAATACTCCTTGATGCGCTCTTCGCGGTCGGGCAGGTCGGCCCATTCGATGGGCAGCAACATGTAGATAATGAGCTTGGTCTTGTCGACGCCGAGTGGCCAATAGGTCAGGCTCTCTACATTATCGGCGTAGTAAAATTGCTGGAGGTTCGGGGCCATGAAGCAGGCGGTCGCGAAATTATAAGGCTTGTCCTCGAGCCACGGCATGTTGCGTTCGAACATCAGCTTGTGGCCGTTGTTTCTCGGTTCCATCTCGAAAAACGTGCCGTAGCCGCCGCGCTTGCGATAGAAATATTCGACGTCCATATGCGCGGTTTTGAAGTTGAGAGTATCGAGATGGATGGTGTTGATGTGGTATTTGTCCATCGCGTTCTCGACCACCAGTTTCCAGTTGCAATCCAGTGTGGTCTCGAATTTTGCAAAGATTTTCTGCTTGTCCTGCTGCATGAACCCAAAATCGGCTTCGAAATCAGCGACGAAATCTTCGAGCGGCTCGCAGTTTGTATCCAGGTTGACGAACACCCAACCGCGCCACACGCCGAGATTGACCGGGTCTAGTCGGCAATTCGCCGGGTCGAAGCCCTCGGATTCCTTCATATAGGGTGCGCCGACGAGCTTGCCTTCGAGATCGTAGAGCCAGCCGTGATAGGGGCAGCTGAATTCGTTGAGGTTGCCGGTGCCGGTCGCGACCTCAACGCCGCGATGCTTACAGACATTGGCGAAAGCATTGAGCGACCCAGCATTATCGCGGGTGACGACGATCGGCTCGTCGGCAATACGAAACGTCATGAAGTCGCCGGGATTCTCCAGTTCTTCGACGCGGGCGACCGCCAGCCAGTCTTTGAGAAAAATCTTCTCTTTCTCAAGTGCGTAGATTTCCGGGTCGCTGTAGATATGGCCGGGCGCATGGGTCGCCTGGCGCACGGGTTTCATGGTCTCGGTGTAGTCCAATTCCGGGGTCAGCTCGGCCAGTGCCATCGACAGCTCCTTAGTTGGCGTCGTTTCGCACAATAAGTTTAAATCAGGAAGCCGCGATGATCCACCGCTGGCCTCGTGACTCGTGCGCGATTACTCGATAAATTACTGGCCGCACTCGATAACCGAGTGTTTTTTTGACATTGAAACGTTGCTATCGACATGGGAGGCAACCGACTTATGCGCATTATCCGTACACTTG
>CAUZWH010000399.1:0-3586 GCA_963583675.1 Alphaproteobacteria bacterium | reverse complement strand
CCTTGCCATCGGTGGTCGACGCGACCGCGGCGTTGCAGGACGGTGCGCCAATCCTGCATGAGCAGTTCGGCACCAACCTGGTTCAATTCATCGAGCGCGGCGACAAGGCCGCGACCGAAGCCGCCTTTGCGAGCGCCGCGCACACCACTGAGCTCAGGCTTCAGAACACTCGCATTATCGGCAATCCGATGGAGCCCAGGACCTATCTGGGTCACTACGACAACCGCCGCGATCGCTACACGCTATGGGCGACCTGCCAGATGCCGCATTACGTTCGCAACTGGATTGCCAAACACACATTGTTCCTGTCCGAGCACAAACTGCGCGTTATCGCCCCCGACGTCGGCGGTGGCTTTGGTCCCAAGGGCTTCTATTACGGCGAATTGCCGCTGGTTCTTTGGGCCTCGCGCTTAACCGGCCGCCCGGTGCGATGGGCTGCGACCCGCTCGGAAACGCTGATGACCGATACCCACGCCCGCGATCACAAGACGGTCGCGCGCATGGCCTTTGCTGAAGACGGCAAGATTCTCGCGATCGACGTCGAGACCATCGCCGGCTACGGCGCTTACCAAAGTACCTTTGCCGCCGGAATCCCGATGCGGTTCTACCCGCCAACACTACCCGGCCTTTATCAAGTTCCAACGATGTACGTCAAAGTGACCGGGGCTTACACCAACACCGCGTTGGTCGACGCCTATCGAGGGTCGGGACAGGCATCTGTCTCCGTGCACGAGCGTTTGCTGGAGACCGGGGCGCGCGAGATGGGTATCGATCCGATCGTCATGCGAACTCGAAATTACATCGACACGGATGCCTTTCCGTTTACCAACGCGCTCGGTCGGGTTTACGAATCCGGCGATCCCATCGGTGTTCAGGACAAGCTGGTGGCGTTGACGGACTATGCCGCCTTGCGTGATGAGCAGCGTCGATTCGAGGCCGACGGCGTGCGCTTGGGAATCGGCATGGCGGCGTTTGTCGAATCTGCCGGATCCGGCCCGAGCCGCATGGCACGGAAGATGGGATCGCGCCATTCCAGTTCCGAAGTGGCGACGGTCCGCGTCCACCCGGACGGCAAGGTCACGGTTCTCGCTGGCACCCATTCGCATGGTCAAAGCCACGACATCACCTTCCGCCAGATCGCCGCGGACCAGCTTGGCATCGATATCGCCGACATCAACTTGATCGAGGGCGACACCGACGCTGTACCGACCGGGAGCGGCACGTGGGCCGCTAGATCGCTGCTGACCGCGGGCAGTGCTATCATCGAGGCAAGCGGGCGTATTATCGGCAAAGCGACGGTGCTTGCGGCGCATCTGCTCGAATGTGCCGAGGCGGATGTCGACTACGCAGACGCGAAGTTCACGGTCAAAGGAACCGACCGCAGCCTCGATTTCGCCGAGGTCGCCGATATGGCGTTCAACGGCTTCGACTATCCCGACGGATTCGAACTGGGTCTCGACGAAACCGTTTACTACGATCCGATCGCCGTCAGCAGCCCAACCGCCATGCACCTCGCAGTGGTGTTGGTCGATGATGAGACCGGGCGAGTTAGCTTGCGCGATTTCTTTACGATCGATGACTGCGGCCGGGTGATCAATCCGATGATCGTTCACGGCCAGGTCCACGGTGGGCTCGCCCAAGGCATCGGTCAGGCCTTGCTTGAGCGTGTGGTGTATGACGAGGACTCAGGCCAGCTCCTGACCGGTAGCTTCATGGATTATGGCATGCCGCGCGCCAGCGATCTGCCGACCTTCGCAATCGAGTTCCACGAGACCCTCAACCCCAACAACGCGCTGGGCGCCAAGGGGTGTAGCGAAAGCGGTTCGCTCGGCCCGCCCGCGGCGATCGGCAACGCGATAGCCGACGCCTTATGGGATCTTGGTGTGCGCCACGTCGAGCTGCCTTACACGCCGGAACGGGTGTGGATGGCGATCGAGGCAGCGCGAAGCGCCGCCTAGTTGCGTGTGCCTAGTGCACCAGCGGTTTGAGCTTGGCGGCGAGTTTGGCGGCTTTGGGAGGACCGACGACGACGCCGTTCTCGGTGATGGGCTGTCCGTCGATGGTTAGGGTCTGCAACGACATCAACCCGTCGGGATGATTCTCGCCGCCGCCCGGTTCCCACCACGGTAGGCCGAACCCGACCGCATTATTGCCCGTGACCCGGAGATCTTCGACGAAGCCCTGACCCTGACGCGCGGTGGGGTGGAAGCCCAACGTGAAGTGGATGATGTAGCCGAAGTCGCCGCCCGCCGCGCGGCGCAGCGCCCGCTCCATCACCGCGCGTTCGCTGCCGCCGCCGCTGACGCTTTGGATGCGCCCGTCGAGCTCGATCACCAACGGCGTACGCAACGGGATGTGGTATTCGTGGAACAAGGTATCGAGCACCACGCGGCCACGCACACTGTCAAGCTCGGGGTACATCAGACAAGATCCGGGAACCGAAGTGGTACCGGGCACGTCGGCCCGGCGACGTTTGCCATAGCTCGGTTTGGCGAGCGTGAAGGTGACGTCGGAGCCCGCTTGGTTGGTGATGTGGCCGGTCTTGCCGGTCGCCGCGGCGACGAACGAATCGAGCTCATTCTGCACCGCGTAGAGCGCATCCATATCGACCCCGGCATAGACCCGGCGCAGGCCGCCCGACCCGATATCGACCGCCAGTAGATAGCGCGTGCGTTTATTTTTCATCGCCGCGTCGTGGGTGTTCGATCCGGCGAGATATGGGCATGTCATATCAATCCATACGTCACAATTCTTGACCGCTTCTGCCAGCGGTGCCGAGACGAAGGGATCGGCGAGCAGACCTTGAAGCGGTAGCGGCCTGTTCAGGATGACGGCAGCTTTGGCGCCAGCCAGAGTGGCAGCGTTGAGGACAGCTTCCACGGCGACAAGATCGCCCGCGGTATCGGACGTGATCAAGACGCTTTCGCCGGGTTTGACCGCCATTTGATCGCGCACCAGCACATCGGCGCCACGCGCTAGTTCGGAGTCGATCATGTTGTGTCTCCCGAGGCAGTGATGGGGGGTTGATCGTCGAACAACCGTTCGATGACCCCGGCTATGAAGTGGTGGATGGCAGATTCCATCATCGACATACGCTCGCCGCGGAACCACGTTGATCCGGTGATGTGCTGGAGTGCTTGAATCACGGCTATGTCCTCGGCGGCGATGCCTTGATACCAGTCGTAATAGGCTTGCGCCTTGGCTTCAAACCCGGGCTGCTGCAGGTGTTCTTCGGCGAACAGGTGGTAGATCACCGCCTGGGTCTTGCCCGGCGCCACCGGCCAGGTGAGATAGGGCCGGATGAGGTCGCGCCGGGCCAAGATATGAAAGTTTGGCGACAGCACACCGAGGCAGCCGAGTTCTTCGGGTTGATCGGCGAGCCACGACATCGGACCGAGCAGTGATTCGCCATCGGCTGTGAACGATCGGCCGCTATAGAACGCGCTAATACCGCCGCGTGAGCGCATGTTGAACCGGTATTTATCGGGCTCGGGAACCATGCGTGCGAAGGATTCGGCGTGTACCGTGCCGAAGTGATAGACGTCCATCAGGTTCTCGATGATGAACTTCCAGTTACAGTCCCAGT
>CAUZWH010000398.1:0-3589 GCA_963583675.1 Alphaproteobacteria bacterium | reverse complement strand
CCGCCGGGTTGGCGAAGAAGCCGAAGTTCGGGCCAGCGTCCAGCAGTTTGATGCCGCCGGCCGCGGGCAGCGAACGTTTGCAGGCGGCCTTCGCAATCCGGCAGGGATCGCGCGCTACCCTGGCACCGACGATCTCTACGTTGTCGTCAACGAGCGCGATGGTCTTGGCGATGGCCTGGTGCCCGATTTCTTCACGCGGGTTGTCGCCGGTGGTTTCTACGGCGGGCCCTATGCCTATGCTGGGCCTTATCCCGATCCCGCGCTCGGCGCCAAGCGCCCCGATCTGGTCGCGGCAACGCTGGTGCCGGACGTTTTGTTTCAGGCCCACTCGGCACCGATTGGTCTGGTGTTCTACGACGCTGATCAGTTCCCACCCGACTATCGCGGTGATGCATTCGTGGCGCGGCGCGGATCATGGAATTAACAGAAACCGACGGGCTACAAGATTGTTCGTGTTCCTTTCGAAAACGCCCGCCCGCGCGGCGATTATGAAACCTTCGCCAGCGGTTTCTGGATTGCCGGCGACGATCGCGCGCGAGTTTGGGGCCGGCCGGCGGGTCTGGCGACCGCCCGCGACGGCAGCCTTTTGGTGGCCGACGACACCAGCCAGACGGTGTGGCGCATCAGTTACCGAAAATAGTGTAACTTGTAGTAAACAATAGAAAAAAATTAACAATAACACCAAATATTTGGCAGCTGGGGTGGTTTTGCGATACGATCGTCACAGTTTTGTGAAGGATCCAAAGCCGCGCGCGGTCGGATTTATATACGAGGTTGAGTAACGAATACCGCTTAGCGCGTCCGGCGATTTATTCGCAAACGGAGGGTGATATGAACGTAAAGACGATTATCGGCACGAATGGCCGAAGCGTCATCACCGCGCTTGAGAGCGACAAAGTCAGCGACGTGGCCGCAACTCTGCAAGCCAACAAAATTGGCGCGATCGTCATCTGCAATGACGGCGTCCATGTTGATGGGATCGTATCCGAACGCGATATTGTTCACGGTCTCGTCGAGCATGGCGCATCGCTTCTCGATCGTGAGATTAGTCTGGTCATGACCCGCGACGTTGTCACCTGCGCGCCTGAAGAAGGTATTGACGACCTCATGGCAAAGATGAGCGGTCGGCGGATTCGCCATCTCCCCTGCGTAGAGGGTGATCGGTTGTGCGGCATGGTCAGCATCGGTGATGTTGTGAAGTGCCGCCTGGTAGAAATTGAGGCTGAAGCCGAAGCCATGCGCGCCTACATCGCCACCGGCTGATACGTTTCACGGTTGGCGGCCCCAACTACTCGAACGCGGCTTCGAACACGTGTTCGAGTAGTTGGGCGCGTGCCGCGGTCGTCCATGCCTGCCCGAGTGCTACAAAATGGCTGGCGCAGCGACGGCAATCGCTGCTGCCGAAACCCTTGACCGGCATGTTCGCACCGCTCGCGACGAGACCGTCCAGCAAATCACATTCCCCAATTCTGGCACCGGTACTGGTGCCTCGGTCAGGGTCGGGGAATCCCGCGATCATCAAGTCGGCCGCGCCCGCACTGAGCCAGTCGATGTGCCAGCGCAGGGACTTCTTCTGGCGCAAATGGCGGTGGCAGCGGGCGCGCAGACCGCCCGGTCCACGGGCGCTACCGGCATAGGCGTAAACCCCGCTTGGTAGCGTCCCGCCGAAGCGGGGCGGCAGGTCGGCCGGCGCTCGCAATCGTAACAACAGGATATAGGTGCCGGGTCCAGCGGCGAGGTCGCCAAGATCTCTCGTCCATATCGTTGGGCTACGCGCCATAAGTTAGATTCTCGCCGGCCACCAGCGTAAGGAGAACAAGGAGAGCAGGTAGAGCAGGTAGAGCAGGTAGAGTAAGGAGAACATAATGAGCGACCAGCAGAAAGCGGCCATCGTTACGGCTGCCGGCCGCGGCCTGGGCCTTGCTGCGGCGCGTGAGCTGCACGCACGCGGCTACCAGCTTGCGCTGCTGTCACCTTCGGGTGCCGCCGAGGTCGCCGCGCGCGAACTCGGGGCGATCGGACGTACCGGCTCGGTCACCCGCGAAGCCGATCTCGCCGCCTTGGTCGCCGACGCGCATGCCGCATTTGGCCGCATCGATGCGGTCGTCAGCAGCACCGGCAACGCACCCGCGGCACCGCATGGCGAACTTCTCGAAATCTCCGATCAGGACTGGCACGCCGGCGCCGATATGATGTTCCTCAATGTCGTGCGCATGGCCCGGCTGGTGACGCCGATCATGGCCGCGCAGGGCGGTGGCGCGTTCGTCAATATCTCGACCTTCGCCGCGTTCGAGCCGGATCCGAGCTATCCGGTGTCGTCATGCATGCGCGCCGCACTCGCCGGTTACACCAAGCTGTTCGCCGATCGCTACGCCGCCCAGGGCATTCGCATGAACAACGTGCTGCCCGGTATGATCGACAACTACCCGACCGATGCGGCTTCGCTCGCCCGCATACCAGCCGGGCGTTACGGCAAAGTCGATGAGGTCGCCAAAACAATCGCGTTTCTGCTATCCGACGATGCCGGTTATATCACCGGCCAGAACATCCGCGTCGATGGTGCCCTAACCCGGCATATTTAGACCCGCGTCATGCTTGGAAGGGCGGACCCCGATGAACGTCGGCAATGACGATGAGCTCGAATTCAGGATTTATTCGCGCGCTGAGCACGACGCGGTTCTCGATATGATGCGCGCCTTTTACTGCGAAGATGGGCATAGCTTCGTTGCCGAGGTCGCCGAGCGCGGCCTTGATCGCCTTGAGGCACCTGACGCCATGGCCCGGCTCTGGCTGATCTGCCGGCCCGGCCAGATCGCCGGCTATCTTTGTATTACGTTCGGATTCTCGCTTGAGATTGGCGGGCTCGATTTCATTATTGACAAGTTGTTCGTCGTGCCGTCTGCGAGGGGCGTCGGTGTCGGCCGGCGGGCGCTTGATTTTGCTGAAGCCGAGAGCCGCAAGCTCGGCGCCGAGCGCTTAGTGCTGGAAGTTGAAAACGTGAATGTCCGCGCCCGCAAATTATATGAGTCGCGCGGCTACACCGCGCACCAGCGCGAACTAATGTCTAAGCCGCGTGCGCCCGGGCGGAAGTGAATTCGAGGCCGCTTTCGCAGGCCGTCATCCACACGACCCGCGCCTCGATCGGCTCCCAATCTTCAACCCAGAGGGTGACGCTTTCTTCGTAGTGGACGCCTTCGTCTGCGCCGATACAAATCCGCGCGCCGGAAATGGAAATGTCCTTGATCGGGCAACCAATCAGGCGTCCCTCACTTTCGAGTTCGACGTCCTCGCAGCCACCGATGCGGGTGGAGATCCGCCGCTCGATCTCTTGCGCGTCAACCATTCCGTGTCACCCTCTAGTGGACGAAAATATTACGCTAAGCCGCGGATCGCCAAAATTGGGTTATACCCTCGTTCCCCTCAGGACATTTACTTGGAAAATGTTAACGACTTTTTAACATACTGTTTTTTAACAATTTTATTAGATGTCGCTGCGCTAGAATTCAAACGACGGGACCACTTTCAAGTTGTCGTGAGGCCGCCGTTTCGACCGCTAGCAACGGTCGGCACTCGAACCCCTGGGCCGTCG
>CAUZWH010000397.1:0-3592 GCA_963583675.1 Alphaproteobacteria bacterium | reverse complement strand
TTCCAGAAGAGTAGCAACCCGTTGGGGGGTCGTGGCCCGCGGCGGATATTAGGGATCGCCGTTGCAAAGTCAATTGACCGGCAAGGTACCTATGGCGCGGATTTCGCTTAGGGTGCCTGACCGAGCGTCCAACCCTCAACCGTCCGAATCACGGGATCGATCGGATCGTGGGCCGGGCGCTGCCCAAGCACGACGTTGAGAAGGCCGAAGGTGCCAACGACAGCATCGAACGGATCCTCGCCGTCCGCACGTTCGCCGAAACCGGTTTCGAGTTGGCGACGCAGAGTAGAGTCCAGCCGCAATCCGGATTTTCTCGCCCACCTGGTCAGCCTCGCGCCACTCTCAACGCGCGACACCTGACGTCGCTTGGAACTGCCTCGGACCAGAGGCAAGCCGAGATGGCGATAATATTCGGCCGGATAGGCTTCGACGACGGTGATTTGGGCCGCGGCTAGACAATCGGCGAGGGCGCCGTCAAAGGGCCAGAGCGCTATGTCGAGATCAGTGGCGCCCAATGCCGGCACCAACAGATCGCGCCATCCACTGATCGCAGCTTTGCCGACTTGCTTACTACCGAGCGTCCTAAACATGACCGATGCAGCCGGGCGTTCGCCGGTCGCGCGATCAACATCGCGCAGGAGACCGTTGAAGTGATCCAGTTGCAGCCCTTGAGCTAGCTGTGCACGGGCAAACTCACCCTTGCTTCCAGGCCGTTGCGGAAAGAACAGTCGATGCAGCGAAATTTCGTTTGGTGCGCCGGCAACCTCGTAAAACGTGGCCCAGCACCCCCGGCCAAATTTCTTATGCGCAGTTGAAAAATCGCTGATTCCGGTCTGTGCGGCGTACGCCGCTGGCAGGCCGAGCGGAAAATCGAACCCGGCTAGAATAGGGCCGGAACGTAGAGCGCCTCGGCACAGACCGGGAAAAAACCGGTCGAGTTCACCAACCAGCGTCGGCGACGCAACCCGGTATCTCGCATCATTGCCGAGTGTCGCCCAACAGGCCCAACGCTTGCGCGTGTTAACACTCCAGTCTGCGTAAACAACCATCTCGGGCTGCGGGCCGCACCATCGGGTCACCGTCAGAGAGCTTGGAGGACCGCCGTGCCAACCTCGTTGGTGCTCGCCTTACCGCCAAGATCGGGGGTCAGCACATCTCCCGCCGCGACGACTTTCTCGATCGCAGCGATGATGTCATCGCCAGCTTGGGCGTGACCCAGATGTTCAAACATCATCGCACCAGACCAGATCTGTGCGATCGGATTGGCGATCCCCTGACCGGCTATATCCGGTGCCGAACCGTGTACCGGCTCGAACATCGACGGGAAGGTTTCGTCGGGGTTGAGGTTGGCCGACGGCGCGATTCCCATGCCGCCGGCGACCGCGGGACCAAGATCGGAAAGTATGTCGCCGAAGAGATTGCTGCCGACCACGACATCGAACCAATGCGGATTGCGCACAAAATGTGCGGTCAAGATGTCAATGTGAAACTTATCCAACTTTACATCTGAAAAATCTGCAGCGTTGGCTTCCATGCGCTCGTCCCAATACGGCATGGTGTGGATAATCCCGTTGGATTTGGTCGCTGATGTCAAATGTTTCTTAGGCCGGCCGCTAGCGAGTTCGAGCGCATAGCGCTGAATACGATCGACACCGCGCCGGGTAAATATTGATTCCTGGATGACGACTTCATTGTCGGTTCCCTCATATAGGCGTCCACCGATCTCGGAATACTCTCCCTCCACGTTCTCCCGCACGATCATCATGTCAATCTCGGCAGGTCCGCGGTTCCTGAGCGGCGATTCGATACCCGCTAGCAGCCGCACGGGGCGCAGGTTGACGTATTGGTTGAACGCCCGGCGTATCGGAATGAGCAGACCCCACAGAGAGATGTGATCGGGCACGCCCGGAAACCCGACTGCGCCCAGATAGATCGCATCGTATTCGCGCAGCTGCTCGAGGCCATCATCAGGCATCATGTGACCGGTTTTGGTGTAGGTCTCGCACGACCAGTCGAACGTCTTCCACGTAACATCGAAATTGTGGGTGGCCGCGGCGGCATCGAGCACGCGAATGCCTTCGGGAACGACTTCGAGACCAATTCCATCCCCCGGGATGACCGCAATCTGATAACTCATGAGCTACGACCTCCGATCTGGGCGGACCTGGAAAAACCCCCGAGTTGGCGTTCGTAATAAATCACGCCGTCGAGTGGGTTGTTGTAATAAGGCTCGATTTCTACAAAGCCAAGCGATTCATATATCGCGCGCGCCCGTCATTGATTCGATCGTGTCGAGCCGCATCCAATCGTAGCCGCGTGTTGCCGCCTCGTGCAGAACCGTAAGTGCCAAGCCCCGGCCAAGCCCGAGCCCCCGATACGCTGGCTTGAGGTGGAGCCGCTTCATCTCGCAGGTGCCGGGTTCCGCGGTGAACGGTCTGAGTCCAACCGCGCCACCTGGCTGGAGGTCGATCCGCGCCAGCAACAACGCCCGGCGGGTGCGCCATACTCGCCCGGAAACGTCTCCATCTCCTCGTCGAAGTTCTGGAAGCAGAGTTCGAAGTCGAGCGATTCCACGTATTCCTGAAACAACGCCTTTACGGCGACGACGTCGTGCGGCGCCTTCGCCTCGACAATCTGTGACGCAAACATAATCAAACGACTATATCGGATGCTTCCGCGACGGGGGAATGCCGCAGGTCAATACGTCGCGGTTTTGACGGGATTGGCCCCACCGCCAGCTTCAGCGTGTTCCCGCTCGCGATCATGCAAACGCGGCGATGTTCTAGATCTCGATTTCGCCTTTAAGGTAAAGCGTACACGCGCCACGCAAAAAAACGCGATCTCCGTCGAGCCGGCAATGAATATCGCCGCCGCGGGCAGAGATTTGACGCGCGTGCAGGTCGCCACGTCCGACACGACCGGCCCAGTAGGGCGCCAGGGTGCAATGCGCCGATCCGGTCACTGGATCTTCCGAGACACCGAATTTAGGCGCAAAAAACCGCGAAACAAAGTCAACCTCGGCACCCGGGGCCGTGACGATCACCGCATCTCGATCGAGCTTCGCCAGGTTGGCAAAATCCGGCGTCAGCTCCGCGATTTCTCGTTCGGAGCCAAACACCGCAACATAGTCGCGCGGCGCGGCGAGTACGGATTGCGGGGACCGGCCCAGGGCTGCGGTGAGTGCGGCCGGTGCCGCTACGGCCGCAGCCGGCACCGCCGGAAAGTTCATCTCCAATTGGCCGTTCTCGCGAGCCACCGTGAGTTCGCCGCTACGGCGCGTCTTAAAAAACGGCGCGTCCGCAACCTGGTTCGAGATGCTCGAAAATAGTATAGGCCGACGCCAGCGTCGCATGCTCGCACAGGTCCACCTCAACCGCCGGGGTGAACCAGCGCAGTTCATAGACCCCGTCGCCGCCTACGAGAAACGCCGTTTCCGACAGATTGTTTTCCTCGGCGATAGCCTGCAACGCGGCGTCGTCAAGCCAGGCGTCCAACAGGCAGACACCCGCCGGGTTGCCGGCAAAACTACACTCCGCAAATGCATCAATTTGATAGTAAGGCAACCGCATCGCGCTTTCTCTTGGATCATCTT
>CAUZWH010000396.1:0-3609 GCA_963583675.1 Alphaproteobacteria bacterium | reverse complement strand
TGGCTGCCACATTTGCGAAGTCGAGATTGACGTTGATACGGGTGCACTCGAGATCGTGACCTACGCGCTGGTCGACGATTTCGGTAACGTCATAAATCCATTGCTGCTGGCCGGACAGATCCACGGGGGAATCGCGCAAGGCGCCGGCCAGGCATTGATGGAGGTCGCCGCCTACGATGGATCCGGCCAGCTAGTAACCGGTTCGTTCATGGACTATGCGATGCCTCGGGCGAGCGATTTTCCGATGTTTGACGTGAATTACAACAAGATCCCCTGCACAACAAATCCACTCGGCATAAAGGGCGCCGGCGAGGCAGGTTCGGTCGGTGCACCGCCCGCCATCGTCAATGCGATCGTCGATGCATTGTCGGATTATG
This sequence comes from Alphaproteobacteria bacterium, assembly GCA_963583675.1. GTDB lineage: Bacteria > Pseudomonadota > Alphaproteobacteria > SHVV01 > SHVV01 > CAUZWH01. Next base: position 3,232 of record CAUZWH010000396.1, on the reverse strand, counting down.
GGATCGATCACATTGAGATGCCGGTCACCGCCGAGCGGATTTGGCAGATCGTCCGTGGCAGCGCCGCAAAGGCGGCCGAGTAGACTCTTCGTTTAATCGACGTAGAGATCCCTCTGCCGGTGCCAAGCCTCGACCGATTCCTGCGGATATTGGTCGAAGCAGACGTCCCCCTTCTGCCGCGCAACGGAAACCCACGGCGCCTTGAAATCGAGCATTATATGTACGCGCTCTGAGGGTTCGGGTAGCGGCGTGTCGATGGCCGATGCAAAAGGATAAACCCAGTCGGCGTGGCGCTCGTTGGCGGCCCACAACATCGTTCCGCACTCGCGGCAGAAAAAGCGGTGGGCCGTACTTAGATTGTCGGACTCGCCCGGTTGTTTTTTGACTCGATAGTCTGCGAGTGCTTCTTCCCCGGTGACCTTCAAGGTTCCGGCATCGCCCATGATGTTGATGGCATAGCCGCCACCGCCGCCAACCTTGCGGCACAGCGAGCAATAGCACCACATGAACGGTTGCGGCGTGTGTGACTCGATCGTAAATCTTATGGCCCGGCAATGGCAGGATCCTTCGAGCAGCATGTTGCGTCTCCCTTGATAGCTATTGGCGTAAAGTTGAACCGGCCCGTGTATGCGGGCCAAGTCGATCGATCGCGTAGTAAGATGGCCAATTACCGACCGTCGAGTCGAGGGGTCAGTCGTGCTTCATCAAACCGGGTCAAATCAGAAGGTTATTTCACTGCTGCCCAGCGCCACGGAAATAGTTTGCGCGCTTGGGGCTCGCGAGCGGTTCGTCGGGCGGTCGCACGAGTGTGACTATCCCGGGGGTCTCGATCAATTGCCGGCATGCACCGCCCCGAAGTTCGATATCCATGGCTCGAGCGGCGAAATTGATCGCCAGGTCAAGTCGATCCTTGAGAACGCGCTCCCGGTTTACAAAGTCGATGCGGAAGGGCTGCGGGCTCTCAAGCGCGACGCCATCGTCACGCAATCACAGTGCGACGTCTGTGCGGTGAGCGAAACCGATCTGCGCGAGTTGGTCGATGCGTGGCTTGAGGGTGCGCCCGAATTGGTTTTGCTGGAGCCGAATCGGATGGACGACGTCTATCGCGATTTCCAACGCGTTGGTACCGCCCTTGATGAAGAGGCAAAGTCTGCCGCGCTCGTCGAACGCATCCGCGACGCGATCGGTGTGATCTCAACGACCACAAAAATCTGGATGTCCGGCCGTCGATTGCCACGATCGAATGGCTGGATCCGCTGATGGCGCCCGGCAATTGGATGCCCGAGTTGGTCGACGCTGCCGGCGGTGTCAATTTATTCGGCGAGACCGGCGTTCACTCACCCTGGCTCGAGTGGTCGGAGGTCGTGGCGGCAGATCCCGATATCATCGTCGTTATGCCGTGTGGCTTTAATCTCGCGCGCGCCAGTTCTGAAATGCTGAATCTCACCGAGCGGCCCGAGTGGCTTGAGTTAACCGCGGTTCGCAACGGCAAGGTGTTCGTGGTTGATGGACACCACTACTTTAATCGTCCGGGACCGCGGTTGCTCGATAGCCTCGAGATCCTCTGTGAAATCATTCACCACGAGCGCTTTTCGTTCGGCCATCGGGGTAGGGATGGGTCGATTGGAAGGCCGCTTCGATCTGACCCGGTAGTTTGTTTAGGTCGCGCTCTTATTAAAAATTTCGAGCTTGAGATCGAGTTTCTCGCCCAGCCAGATTGCGTGCTCGGCATGATCGAGATAGTCGTCGTCGGTAATGGGGTGGATGAACACCACTAGACCACGCCGATTTAGCGCCAACCACGGCAGCACCTTGTCGAAGGCGTCGGTCTCGAATGCCACCTGATACATCGAAATCGGATGCGGCCCGACCGGGTCGTCACGCCATCGGCCCATCACGACCGTGAAGTTGTTTTCCAAGGCCTCACGGACTTCAGCCGCGACGTCACGTTTCGCGTCGTCGTAATAGATGTGGGCGTGATAGCCGGTAATGGTGTCGATGGCGCGATCCGTCATTACCGGTTCTTATCTCGAATGTCCTGATTGATGCGCCGGTTCTCTTCTAGGTAACCCAACTCGTGAGCCACGCATTGATCATATGCAGGGGTTCCCGTGGCGAGACCCGCGCGCTCGCACCGCTGCTCATATCACTTCAGGACGTTACCTACGCAGGCAGCGAGCCAGCTAAGTGCGACGAGCGCAATAACAAGGCGGGGGATGAGTTTATCTATCTTCACGACGTCGGAGACTAGCTCAATGATCGGACCTAAACCAGAGTTTGCGTCAGGTTTATGACGACCGCGGCAGCGGTGCGATGGAGAATCGCATGTCGATGCGCCAACACTTCGATGTCGTTAGTGTAGCCGCCCCCGAGCACGCAGGCGACTGGTAATCCCGCGCCTCGGCAACGCCTTAGAACCAATTCGTCGCGCTCGGCTAAGCCTTGATCGGTGAGCATAAGTTGGCCAAGCCGATCATCGGCATGGCAATCGACTCCGGCGTTGTAGAAAACAATATCCGGTCGCTCGCCAACCAGCAGTTGATCGAGGCAGCGCGATAGGGTTTCAAGATAGGCTGCATCCCCGACGCCCTTCGGTAACGCCATGTCGAAGTCGCTTTTCTTCTTGTTGACCGGAAAGTTGGCTTCGCAATGCATGGAAAACGTAAAGACTGAATCGTCGTCGGCGAATATCTGGGCCGTGCCATCGCCTTGATGAACGTCGAGGTCGACGACCATCGCTGTCGCAATATAGCCATCGGCCTGGAGTGCACGAATGGCGACCGCGACATCGTTGAACACACAGTAACCGGCGCCGTAGCCGGCGTGGGCATGGTGACTACCGCCGGCGGTATTGCAAGCAAGCCCGTGCTGCAATGCGAGCCGTCCGGTCAAGATTGTGCCGCCGATTGATCGTTGCGAGCGGTGCACCAGGCGATCGGATATCGGAAAGCCGATCCGGCGCGTCGCCGCTTCGTCGAGTGTCTGGCCAAGAACGTCGCGCACATAAGTTGCGCTGTGCGCGCGCGCCAGCGCCGCAAATGATGCCGGCTCCGGTTCGAGTGTGTTGGCACTTGTCGCGATGCCTTCGTCGCGCAGAATTTCGATCAACCGACCGAACTTACCCATCGGGAAGCGATGGTTCGCCGGTGTCGGGGCGACATAAGCGGCATGGTGGACAATTGGCAGCATCGCATGTCCCGGGGGCCGGAGATTGCAGTGTTTTCAAAGCCTT
>CAUZWH010000395.1:0-3621 GCA_963583675.1 Alphaproteobacteria bacterium | reverse complement strand
AACGAACCGGCGTGAAGTTCGACGACCGCGGCGCCGATGCTCTTGGATGCTTCCAGCTGATCGAACTGGGGATCGACGAACATCGATACCCGACAGCCCGCCTCACAGAGCCGGGCAACCTGGGGCACCAGTAGATTGTGCCCGCCCACAACGTTCAATCCACCTTCGGTCGTAAGTTCTTCGCGCCGTTCGGGCACGAGGCAGACGGCGTGCGGCTTCAACTCGCAAGCGAAGCTCACCATCTCATCTGTCGCAGCCATTTCGAGGTTCAATGGCAGCTCGATTTCGGCCATCAGGCGCTTTACATCATCGTCCACGATGTGACGCCGATCCTCGCGCAGGTGGACGGTAAGACCGTCCGCGCCGGCTGCCGCGACCAATCGAGCGACGACAACCGGATCGGGATGCTCACCGCCCCTTGCATTTCGAACGGTGGCCACGTGATCAATGTTCACGCCAAGTCGTAGTGGCTCGGACATCGACTGACTTTCAGATTACAGAACAGACGCGAGTGGCAAACCTGCCAAACGCGTACAAGAGACCTTCCGGTCGCAAACGAATGTCATTTAGCACCACTGAGCTCTATTGACGTAAACGCTTTACGGTCTGGACAGCCGGACTTGCACGTAGCGCGGCGAGGACATCGGACATGTGCTTTACATCTTGAACCTCAATATCAACGACGAGCGTAAAGAATTCCGGATCGCGTTGTGTGATTTTCAAATTGTTGATGTTGCCCAGGTTGCGCGCGATGAGCGAAGCCATATCCCCAAGACTGCCGCGCTCGTTCGCTAGTACGGTGGATATCCGGCCGATATGCACATCTGGTGTCCCCGTGTCCGCTGTCCACGAAACGTCCAGCCAGAGTTCCGGCGAATCCGAAAAATTCTCCAAGGCTTCGCAGTCTATCGAGTGAATCGTCACGCCCCTCCCGGTGGTGACGATGCCAACGATACGTTCGCCCGGAAGCGGCGAACAACAAGTCGCATAGTGCACGGCCATGCCCGGGATAAGACCCTTGATCGGGACACCCGGGTCACCGGCTTTGCCTGGCTTCGCGCGGGGCCTCATAAACGCGAGTACGCGACGTGCCGATAGCCGAGATCTTTTCTCCCCGGGAAAGATCGCTTCTACAACTTCAACCGCGTGCACATCGCCACGACCAACCGCTTCGAGCAGATCTTCTTCTTTGGAGAAGTTCCCGACTTTGAAACCACCTTTTAGCGCCTTTTCGGAGTATTCATGGCCGCGTTCTCGGAACTGTTTCTCGAGAATTGCGCGCCCGAGACTAACGTACTCAGAGCGCTCCTGATTTCGAACAAACCGGCGTATCTCACCCTTCGCTTTGCCCGTCACCACGAAATCAAGCCAAGTCGGCGACGGCGAAGCTTTGGTAGACCGCAAAACTTCTACCTGGTCGCCATTGTTGAGCACCGTACTCAACGGCCCGATGCCGCCGTTTATCTTGGCACCAACGCACGAGTTCCCAACTTCCGAATGAACGGCATAGGCGAAATCGACCGGTGTTGCCCCTTGTGGGAGCGCAATGAGATTTCCCTTGGGCGAAAAACAAAACACCTGGTCCCGGAACATTTCCAGTTTGGTGTGCTCGAATAGCTCGTCCGGATTGGATGCGTTTTCCAGAATTTCAAGCAGCACCCGAATCCAGCGATATTGACTATCGTCTTTTGTGTCGGCGTGCGTCTTGTATTGCCAATGCGCCGCGACCCCAAGTTCGGCTTCCTCGTGCATTTCCCAGGTTCGAATCTGTAGCTCGATGCGCTGTTGCTCAGGTCCGATTACGGTGCTGTGAAGCGAGCGGTAGTTATTCAGCTTGGGCGTTGATATGTAATCTTTGAAATGCTCGGGAACCATTGGATGGGCGGTATGAAAGGCGCCCAGCGCGCGGTAGCAATAGGGGATTTCGTCAACGATGATGCGGAATGCCATCACATCGGATAGCTGCTCAAAGCTGATGTTCTTATTTTCCATCTTACGCCAGATCGAATAGGGCCGCTTCTCGCGGCCAACGATCTGCGCTGTGATTCCACTATCCGCGAGTGTTTTTTTCAGGGCTTCGGTAATCCGGTCGATTAGGTCGTAACCGCGTTCGTGCAAGAAGCCGAGCCTTGCGAGAACGGACTGCCGGGCTTCCGGATTGATCTCCGCGAACGCGATATCCTCGAGCTCAATTTGCATTTCATGCATGCCAATGCGTTCAGCAAGTGGCGCGTAGATCTCCATTGTCTCAACGGCGATGCGCCGCCGTTTGTCGGCATTGCTGATGAATTCGAGGGTGCGCATGTTGTGGAGTCGATCGGCGAGCTTGACGAGTAGCACCCGAATATCGTTCGAAGTCGCGAGCAGCAGCTTGCGGAAATTCTCGGCCTGAAAGTCTTGTTCGGACGGCATCTCAAGGCGCGACAGCTTGGTCACGCCATCCACCAGACGTTCTATCTCCGGTCCGAACTTTTCCCCGATCTCCTCAAGGGTTGCCAGCGTGTCTTCTACGGTGTCGTGTAGTAGCGCCGTCACGACGGTCGCGGTATCCAACTTCATATCCGTGACGATTCGGGCGACCTCTAACGGATGTGAGAAATAAGGATCACCGGACTCGCGAACCTGCGAGGCATGGGCGTGCATCGAGAAACCGTAAGCCCGCCTGAGCAGTTCTTCGTCTGCGCTAGGATCGTAACCGCGAACATCTGAGACAAGCTCAGTCTGCGCGCTCATCAAAACCAAACTGACCGACGCGATGCGGCGTCGGTGGTTGTTGTCGTCAAAGGGGCAGCAGCCGAAGCCGAAGCAACCGGCAGTACCGAGAACCCAGGGCTATTCTTCAGCCGTCGGCTCAGGTTTCGGTTCTGGTTCGTTTGGCTTTGGTAAGGCATCTTCAACGGTGGCTTGAAGAGCTTGCATTTCCTCAGCCACTTCCTGTTTGACTTGTTCCGGGTCTATGCCGCTACTGTCGCCTGTAAGTCCCTGCCGCGCCATCAGTAATTCCATCTCGTCGTCTTCGGGCTCATCAATCTCGACGTGCCGCTGAAGCCCGCGCACTACTGATTCCTTAAGCTCCTCCTGGTCAATCGTCGAGTCGGCGATTTCGCGAAGGGCGATAACCGGATTTTTGTCATTGTCGCGCTCGATAGTGAGCGGCTCTCCAGCAGATATCTGCCGCGAACGCTGTGCCGCTACGACGACAAGGTCAAAGCGGTTGGGAACTTTGGTGACGCAATCTTCGACTGTGATCCGTGCCATGCAGCGTGAAACTCCCGTTTGTGTTAGACGTCGTGTCGCGCGCCATTCGATGCCGGTTCTCGATGCCGGTTCGTGCGCGCCAGAGAACCAGCCGCAATTGCTGGCTCGATTCGGCGATATACATATTCTGTGAGCCCCGGGAAAGCAAGGCTGTCAGGCGGTTAGCTCAGTTTCGTCATCAAACGGTCTGGCAACTTGATTGACGTTCAGATCGCCGCAGAGTTGATCGATTTGAGTCCCCGTTTTGGGGTGACGCCAATCCGGTGCGATTTCGCGCAACGGCAGAAGAACGAAGGCACGTTCGTGCATCCTCGGATGGGGTAGAACGAGAGCATCGTCTGTCTCGCTCGCATCGACTACGCA
>CAUZWH010000394.1:0-3630 GCA_963583675.1 Alphaproteobacteria bacterium | reverse complement strand
TTATGTAGTCGCGGGGCCCAGTGCCGGATCGAAGCTCAAGAAGGCGCAGGATTTAAACGTCACCGTGCTTGATGAAGACGGCTGGCTCAATTTGATTGGGGGTTAGCCCAGCTTCCAACTACGACGTTTTTCGTCTCCGCCAACCGAAGAAGCCGAGGCCGGCCAGGCCGGTCAAAAGAAGCGGCAGCGCCGCAGGGACGGGTACGGCTGCTACTGCTACGAGATCCCAACCGATGAGATCGAAGGCTCTTAGGTCAGCGTTCGAGATCGAAATTTGTTGCCCGAACGATAATGTTGGATCCATCACCCCAAGAAGCACGCTGGTCAGGTCGTTGTCCTTCCAATGACTGGCTTGCCGCCCATCACCCTGTGTTTTGCCGGTGGAAAATCGGTAAGAGTCATCAGTGTCGTTGAACACCGCGTTTGCGCCAGGAACGAGCGATCTTGCAAACGTCTCAAATTCGGTAGCGTTGCTGGATTTTGACCGTTCGCATCAAATCTGAATAGATCGAGCAACCTTGGTGCGATTGCGCCTTTCAGGTTGTTGGTTACTAGAAAGTCGATTTGATCGACCACCGAAACAAATCCCAGTGCGTGGCCAATTTCATGCATTGCCACGGTTTCGAAATCGATCTTGTTCGAGTCAACGCCGTTGCTATTGTCAAAGTCGAAAAGGAAATTGGTGCTGAATGTGATGGTGGCATCTGTTGCACCGAACAGTTGGTCAAGGCCGGAGACCCCAAGCGCTTTGAAATTGGCCTTGGTGCCCGCAAGCGCACCTTGCAAAGTGATCCCGGGCGGCAAAAGCGCAAAAAACTCGGGCGAGGTCGCAGGTAACGCACTGACGATACCGTTGCTCGCTTCATCGGCGGCATCATCGGCGAGGAGATTGCGCACAGTGGCGAAGCCGTTTTGTAGCTGGACCGATAAGGCTGAACCTAAGATACCCGTACCTAACGCATCGATATTGACCGTGACCGGATCGGAGAAGTGGCTCTCCCAAGCGTCGCCGGCGCGTTCGAACGCTGCCAGCGCCTGCACATTGGCCGCTAGTGTGGCGCCAGCTTTGATATTGATTGTGACAGCGTGCGCGATAGAAGCCGGCACAACCGCGCAGCCAATCGCGATGAATGCTAGCCGTCGCGCGCGGATCATGAGCACAGCAATAAGCGACTTTATTACAACTCCACTTCTAGTCCCAGAGCCCGGACGTTCCGGCGTCTCTAACCGCTCGCACGAACAGGCGTCTTTTCAATTGTAATATAAGCGATCTGTGGCTGTCCCGCATTGGTGCATAAGGCGTACCTCTAAAGGAATGGTGCAACACAGGGTAGAAATTCCCGGGTCGTAGAAAGGTTGTAGCGAGCGGTTAACTGACGGCTGTGATCGCCCGCCAAACCTGCTCGGGCGTTGCCGGCATATCGATGTGGCGCACGCCAAACCCCGACAGCGCATCGATAATAGCGTTAACGACAGCCGGCGATGCGCCGACGCAGCCGGATTCGCCACCACCCTTCACGCCCAGTGGGTTGGAGGGGCAGGGCGTGCCATTCCACTCGGTTTTGACATAGGGGACGTCGTCGGCGCGGGGTAGCGCGTAATCCATCAGCGACCCCGTTAGCGGTTGCCCGGTTTCGGCGTCGAAGCGTGCATGCTCGAGCAACGCCTGGCCGATGCCCTGAACCACACCGCCGTGGACCTGACCGGCCAGCAGCAGCGGGTTTATTACGGTTCCATAATCGTCGACCGCGGCAAACGCGATGATGCGGACCGCGCCGGTTTCGGGATCCACCTCGACCTCGCAAGCGTGACAGCCGTTGGGATAGGTCGGGCCGGCCGGCCGATGGGTTCCGGTTCCGCTCAAGCCGGTGGTTTCTCCAAGTTCCGCCGCCAAGGTGAACAGACTGACGGCGCGGTCGGTGCCAACGATACGAAACTGACCCTCGTCGAACTCCAGGTCCTGGGCAGCAACTTCAAGATGCTCGGCGGCGGCCTGGCTTGCGCACTCGATCAATGATTTGACGGCGCGATGGACGGCGGTACCGCCGACAACCATAGAGCGCGAGGCACTGGTGCCGTGTCCCTCGGCTCCGCCCTGGGTATCACCCTGTTTCACCTTTATGCACGCAAGCGGCACACCCAACCCCTGCGCGACCATCTGGGCAAATGCGGTTTCATGACCTTGTCCGGTCGACTGAGATCCGCTCAGCAGGGTTATCGCCCCGTCGCGCCCGACTCTCAGAATTGCGCCTTCCGGCCCAAAGGGGGCGCCAGACGCCGGTTTGATGTGGTTGGCGAAGCCAATCCCCACGCAGCGACCGCGCTGCCTTGCTGCCGCTCGTCGGGCTGTCAGGCCATTCAAGTCGATGGCAGCCACGGCGCGGGTCATATTGTTGGGGAAATCACCGCTGTCGTAGGTGTGGCCAAGAACCGTTGCAAAGGGAATGTCGCTGGCGGTAATCATGTTGCGGCGACGCAGGTCGAGCCGGTCGATCCCGGTTTGTGCCGCGGCTGTGTCGATCAGGCGCTCCAGCATGTAGTGCGTTTCCGGATTGCCGGCGCCACGGTAGGCGTCAATCGGGACGGTGTTAGTAAGCACGCCGCGCACGCTGACGTGGACCGCCCCAAGCCGATAGACCCCAGATTGCATGCCCTTGCAGGCGAGCGTGGGAACCGCTGGACCGGCCGTCGAGGGGCTCGCGCCGAGATTGGCGGTGGTCGTTGCGCGGAGGGCTAGGAAGTGGCCCTCGCGATCAAGTGCGAGTTCAGCTCGGGTGGCGTGATCGCGGCCCTGGGTGTCGCTCAAGAACGATTGAGAGCGGTCGTTGATCCACTTGATCGGCCGGCCGAACTGGCGCGCGGCCCACAGCACAAGGACTTGCTCGGGATAGAGCGGCAAGCTGGTCCCGAACGCACCGCCGACATCCGGCGTGATAACGCGGATACTATCGTCAGGGATCCCAAATACGCTTTTGGCCAGCATTGATTGGATGAATTGGGTTCCCTGAGTCGTCGCGATCAGCGTGTAGCGTTCGCTGTCGGGATCGTAGGCGCCGATGGCGCCGCGTGGCTCCATCGGATGCACGACGAGACGATTGTTCCGTAACTCGATGCTCACCTGGTGGGCGGCGCTGGTGAACGCACGCTCGGTAGCGCCGGCATCGCCATCTTCCCAAACAAAGCAGCTGTTCTCGGCGATGTCGTCCCATACGAGAGGCGAATCTGCCGCCACGGCATGCGTGGTTTCGACAAAAGGAGGACGCGGTCGATAATCGACGACGATCCGTTCGGCAGCATGGCGGGCCTGGAACTCCGACGTCGCGACGATGAGGGCAACGGGTTCGCCGACGTAGCGAACGCGATCGCCGGCGAGCGCTCGTGTTGGTGGAATCCGGGTCTGGTGACCGGCTCGACTCTCCACCGGTAGCAGGCATGGTAGATCGCCCAAACCGTCAGCATCGATATCGGCGGCGGTGACGATGCCGAAAACACCGGCACTCTGCGTTGCTTGCGTGCAATCGATACTCAGGATGTCGGCGTGAGCATGGGGTGACCGCAGGATGTAACCGATGGCTTGGTCGTCGAGATTGATATCGTCGATGAAACGACCTCGACCGCGCAGCAATCGAT
>CAUZWH010000393.1:0-3638 GCA_963583675.1 Alphaproteobacteria bacterium | reverse complement strand
GTCGAGGGCGTTGCCGTGGATTTCGAAATTGATCCGAGATCGGGTGCTTATCGTTTTGCCGATCGTGCGAAGAGCATCAACCCCGGCGTTGCGCTGGTGTTGACGACGATGCTGCCAGCCGGCCGGGCGCCCGGCTCGCCGGGCGTCGTTCGGTTTTATCCTGACGGTGGAGCCAGTGGCGCGGCGATTCGCCTTGAGCGTGGCGGTACGCTGCGAGTTGTCGCGGTCGATCCGTTGACCGGGAGAGTTCGTATTGAGCGGTAGCCGGGAGAGTTCGAGTTGACCGGTAACCGGCGTCGGATGACTGCGCCTGCGTCGCAATCGGCCGGCTTTACCCTTCTCGAAGTGCTCACCGCATTTGTCATTGTCGGGCTCACGCTGGCGGCGCTCGTCGGCATGTTCGAGACCGGCCTCGCCGGCGTCAGCCGCGCCGAGAAACATGCCATTGGGCTTATGCTTGCCGAATCGAGGCTGGCCGAAATTGGCACCACCGTCCCGCTCCAAACCGGCCACCGTGAAGGTGATTTTGCCGCTTACCGTTGGCATACGACTATTGCGCCGATGGCGCCGGCCGCGGATACGAGCACCTCGGTCGTTGAGTCCTACCGCGTCGATGTCGAGGTGCGGGAGAGGGGTGCTTTGGCCGCCGCCGCCCGGCCGCTCGTGCATTTGAAAACCGTAAGGCTCGGTATCAGGCGGCGCATCGATCAATGAACGCGAAGCAACGACGATGCCGTTCGCCGGCCGGTTTTACGCTGGTCGAGTTGCTGGTTGCGATTGCGCTGCTTGGTCTAATCACCACTCTCCTGGTTGCCGGGCTGCAACTCGGCACGGCGAGTAGAGACCGCGTCACGCGAGCATCCGGCGAGCTCGAAGATCTACGTATCATCGAAACGTTTCTCCGGCAGCGCCTGGTTCAGGCCCTGCCCTTCGTATCCGGATCGCGGCGCGACTTGCCGCAAGTGCGGTTCGAAGGCGATGGAAACGCGGTCCGGTTCCTCGTTTCCTCGGTTTTTCGCGACGACGCGCGCGGGGTCAGGGAGCTTTTCGTTACCCTTGATGGCGCGAACAAGCGCAAGAGCCTGATCGTTTATGATTCGCCATGGGTCGCTGGCGATGCGTCGGCCGGGGCTCCAGCAGACGCAAAAGCAGTGCGCCACGTCCTGCTCGATGCGGTCACCGCGATCGCGTTTTCGTACTACGGGGCCAACCCTCCCCAATCCAAGCCGCAGTGGCATCGCGACTGGCGTGGCGCTGCGTCTCTGCCAGCCCTGATCCGCATCCGACTGCAGCCCGCCGAACGATCGTCGCCGTGGCCGGCGATAACCGTTGCGCCGCGGCTCAAACGTGAAGATCGATGAGACGATTTCCCAGTAGCCCACCAAGCGGCTTCGCCCTGATCGCCGTGCTTTGGATGCTGATACTGATCTCCGCGCTCGCAGTTGGAGCGGCGACCACGAGCCAAACCGAGACGCGCCTGGCGGCCAATGTCCTTGCCGTCGCCCAAGCCCGGCACCTCGCCGAGGGCGGCATCCTGGTTGCCGTCAAGCAACTGATCGAGAGCGACGCGAGAGCGCAGCGGTGCCTGGACGGGCGGGTTTTCTCTTCCATGACCCTTGATCAGTCCGAGGTCGACATATCGGTGCGCGACGAGGCCGGCAAGATTGATCTCAACGAGGCGGCACAACCTTTGTTGCGCGGATTATTCAGTGCCGCCGGCAAAGATCCGCAAGAAGCCGATGCGCTCGCCGATGCGGTTTTGGACTGGCGCGACGGCGACCACGAAAGAAGCCCCAATGGCGCTGAAGATAGCGACTATCGCTTGTCGAAACTCGGTCATGGCGCAAAGGACGCTCGCTTTGAATCAATTTATGAGCTGCTGTCGGTAAAAGGCATAACCCGGGAATTGTTCGATCGCATCCGCGACGACATCACGGTTCACTCGCGCGTCCCAACAATCGATCCGAAATCTGCGACGGCGCTGGCGCTCGCGGCAGTGCCTGGTTACCAAAACCAGGTTGCGCGGGAATATGTTGCCCTGCGCGGCAGCATCGCCAACTGCGCTGATGTACCACCGCCCCCGCTGCTGCCGTCCGCGGCGCTTTACCTCGGTCCCTCGCCAGGTTTAAGCTTTACGATAAGCGCGGCGGCGACGATCGATGGCGCGCATTTCACCCGGCAAGCGATCGTCGGCCTTACATTCCGGCGCGACGAACCATTTCAGATTCTCGGTTGGGGCGTGCGTGCGCGCAGCCCGAACGTTTCCACAAATGAGTCACCCTAGGACATCGCGTTGTACCGTCCCGGGAGCGGTGGTAGCCTTAGGCGACGGTGTTTTGCGGCTGTATCACCGCGGTGACGGTCTGTTGACAACCCGGATTCCAAATTTTTTCGCCAAAATTCTCCCTAATAATCTCACCTAGAGTCGTTTGAGAAAATCGGTCACAAGGTTCTTTGTGTGGTGGGCGGCGGGCCTCGCGGCGGTGCTGCCGGCTGCGATCCGGCGCCTGATAGGGATCAATCCCGACTTGGTTGTTGTCGCGGTTGGACCTGACGTGGTGGAGATCGATTTCGATCGTGCCGGCAATGCCCTCGCCCTTGGCCGGATCTCCAGGTCCGAGCCCAATGTTGCGAATCAAGTCCGCGAGCTTATCGCCGGTGCAAAGCTGTCGCGCGCGCCGATCGCGATAAGGTTGGCGACCGACCAGGTGCTGCAAAAAGATCTGGCGCTGCCCCAAGCCGCAGCCGAAAACCTGCATCAGGTTCTTGAGTTCGAGATGGAACGGCAGACGCCATTTCGCGCCGACCAGGTCTACTTCGATGGTGTCGTCCTAGGGTCCGATGCGACCGGTGATCACATCAATGTCCGTCTCGCAGCGGCGCCCAAGGAGACCGTCGATCGGGCGATCGAGGCGGCAGAAAAACTGGGTCTGTCACCTGTCGTGGTCGGCTTTGCTGCGCCTCAATCTGGAATCGACCGGCGCCTCAACCTGGCGGCACGCACCAAGACACCCCGCAGCACCGTGCGGCGCGAGCGCATTTTGTTGGGTCTGGCAATCATTCTCGTCGCGGCCGCATTGACGCTGCCAGGACTCAAACACGATGCCGCGCGTGCCGGCCTCGATAATCGGATTGCCCGTCTTGAACCGGCTGCAACACAAGCCCTGGCCCTACGCCAGCAAATCGATGCCGCACTTGCCGGCGCCGGAACCGTCGGGCGCGCTAAGCAGGCAGCGCCCTCGGCCGTTCGCCTGCTTGAAGAACTCTCCGTCCGTCTCCCCGACGACACCTGGCTGGTTCAAATGAACATGGTTGGCAGAGACCTGAATATTGAGGGAACGTCACCATCTGCGGCCGCTCTGGTCCGTATTCTTGAGGCGTCCCCGTTGATTGAGAGTGTCGAATTCCAAACGCCGATCACCCGCAACAACCTCACCGATCGCGAGCACTTCAATCTGGCCCTGCGTGCGGCTCTCTCCAAAATCATCGATAAGACCGGGAAATGAGCCTTCTCCACGACCTGCGCGGCTCCACGATCGACCAGGTCGGCTATTTGTCGCGCGCGGCGGCGTTGGCCCTATTGCTCGTCGTCGCATTGGTGATCTATGCGGTCGCGGTGGCGCCCCTTATCGCTCAGG
>CAUZWH010000392.1:0-3640 GCA_963583675.1 Alphaproteobacteria bacterium | reverse complement strand
CGCGCATTAATCCGGACGTTCCGCCGATCCCGGTCCGCCTGCAGGTCGATTCGAGCATCGCGACGACAGTCATTCATCTGACCGGCGTTAGTCGCGAACAATCGGATGAGCTAAGGTCGTCGGCTCCGATTGAGAAAATATACGATCGCATCGACCGAGACCGGGTGCGATAGCACGTCGTGGGTGTCGGGTATCGATAGGAGTAGCGATTGCGATCCCGGCCGGTCGGCCATGAACAAGCCACAATTTCCATGTTGTCCCGGCGCCCGGCTGGGGTCATACCAGGGGTCGCTTGAGCCGATAATCGCGAGCACCGGCGATTCCGGCGGTCCGTCGATCCCACGTACGATGCTGCGCCCGACGCAAGTCCACTGAGTGACCACGCGAGCCCGAAATTCATCGCCTCTGTACAGCGCGGTTGCAACGCCACCTTCGCTCGTGCCGATTAGAAACATGTTGGCAGACGCGACCCACGACATGGCCAGCAGACGCTGGACTGCATAACTGATCTCGGCTTGCCGGAAGTCGTAAACGAACAGGTTGTAGCCACCCGTTCGCGTTTCAGGATTACATTGGAGCGGGCGATACCGCCGGGCCAAGCTATCGGGCGCGATCACGACGAACCCCGCATCGGCCAAACGCTGGAAAAACCCGTACTGCCCGATGCCCGTGCACCCATGCATGTAGACAACGACCGGCCATGTCGCGCCCCGCTCTTGAACCGTGCGCCATTTTGAAAACGCGCGACTGTCTACACGATCGACGCTCGGCGGCCCGCCGCGCTCGCCCGGCCACACCACGACCCCCTTGTCCCAGGTCAATTCGAGATCTGAGCGCCGGTCGATCAAGGCACCGCTACAGCCTGCCAGTCCCCAACTAACGACCACCACGAGAAGCAAGCGCACCGAAGACCCCTTACAGAGCAACCGGATCGTCCGTAATTAGGTGAGTTGATCGAGCCCACCACCGCGGATAAGCCCTCATCGCTTCGGTCGCTGTGTCCGACGCACTAGATTGGTCATCAAACAATCCGAAACAGGTGGCGCCGCTGCCGGACATTCTCGCCAGCAGACAGTTCGGCCGCTGTTGTAGAAATGAAAGCACCTGTTCGATCTCCGGCGCCAGATCGATCGCCGGGGCGGTCAAGTCGTTGCACTGTCCCTTCAACCACGCGATTAGGTCGCCCGACTCAAAAAACGACGGAAGACCCTGTTTGACGACCCGCGGCGCTTTGCGCACCCACCCATCATATGTATCGGCGGTCGACACAGGCGCACCCGGATTGATTAGAACTATCGACAGCGGTGGGAGCACGGGCCCTGCCGTAATCTGATCACCCACCCCACCGACCAGCACCGGACGTGTTGCCATGCATGCGGGAACATCAGCGCCAAGCCCCGCGGCGATCCGCGCAACCAACCCCGTGGCAATATTGAATCCCCAAAGCGCGCATAGTGCCTTGATCGTTGCCGCAGCATCGCTCGAGCCGCCGCCGATTCCGGCAGCGACTGGCAACGCCTTTGTCAGATGAATAGCCGCACCCGAAAGCTGCGCTCGCGCGTCGTACCCACCAGCGCGCGCATCTCGCAATGTTTGAGCGGCACGCATCACGATATTGTTCGGCCCGATCGCCTCGGCATAGGGCCCGGCAACCGTGAGGGTCAGATCATCGGCGGCGCGGACAGTGACGACATCGCCAACATCACAGAACACGATCAGGCTCTGGATGTTATGAAGACCGTCAGCACGCTGATCAAGAACGTGCAAAAACAAGTTGATCTTCGCCGGAGCAAAAACGCTGACGGGGGGCGGTTGATCAACCATAACAACCGCCGGCTCTGAACGTTACGGACGGAGGCCTTCGTCCAGTTTGCCCTTGATCTCAGGGATGAATTTTTCTTCGGGTTTAAACGCGAGCGCACGTTGCCACTGAAAACGTGCCTCCACCTCGCGCCCGACGCGCCAATAGGCATCACCGAGATGATCGTTGATCACCGGATCCTGCGGTCGCAATTCCACGGCGCGTTCCAGCTGTTTTACCGCGCCGGGGAACTCACCGAGACGGAACATTACCCACCCCAAACTGTCGACGATGTAACCGTCACGCGGACGCAAGCTAACCGCCTTCTCAATCATCTTACGTGCCCGATCCAGGTTTTGACCCTGCTCGATCCATGAATAGCCCAGATAGTTGAGCACCAAGGGCTGATCCGGTCTCAGCTCGAGCGCGCGCAGAAAATCTACCTCGGCGCGTTTCCAATCCTTCGCCCTCTCAAGCGCTATACCGCGCGCGTATAGCAGCGTCCAATTCGCGGTCGCGAGATCAGGCACGCGCTTAACCGCGCGATCGTATTCCAAGACTGCTTCGCGCCAGCGTTCACGAGAGCGATACAAATCACCCAGCGCCACCAGCGATTCCGTTCGTTTAGGTTGGCGCTCGGCCATCCGGCCTAACAAAGCGATCGCCTCGTCGTACCGCTCCAGGCGCTGCAAACTCGATGCAGTTCTAAGTTGAGAATCCCATGCGTAGTCGGATTTCGGCGCTATCCGCTCATACGCAGCAATGGCTTTCTCCCAGTGTTGATGCGCTTCCAAAATCCTACCGATCAGAACCTGCGCGACCGGATAATCTGGGCGCAGGTAGACCGCTAGTCGCGCATATGTCATCGCCGCTTCAAGGGCGCCCTCCTGCGACAACACCGTCGCCACGCCGAACAGCGCCTCGGCCAATCCGGTCCCTGCATCGGCAACAAATCGTTGGGGCGGACCGCCCTGCCCGGCGTTTTCAACCAATCTCGTCAAAACGACATCGTCAGGATCACGTTCCCGCGCGCGTTGATAGATCTTTTTAGCGTCTTCGGCGCGCCCACTTCGCTCGAGGAAATTCCCGTACGCCTGATACCAGCGAAGATTACCCCCCTCGTCACCCTCGACGAGGCTTCGGTATGCTGTTTCAGCCTTGTCGCTATTGCCCGCCAAATCGTCGATCAGCGCATCGTGGTAACGTTGAAAATCAACGAATGCCTTGCGCTTCGCCAGCGCCGCAAGCGACTTCGTCGCATCGTCAAATTGCGATAATCCCGCCTTTGTCCAGGCCTCGACCAGCGGCACGATCAAGCGGTAGAGACGACGCCGAGACGCCTTGCTCGCGTGGCTTTGGGCAGTTTTGAAGTCCGATCGCTTGGCGGCCGCGACAGCAAGAACAATATTGCCGAGAGCCGTACGTGGTTCGCGTTTCTGGATCTCGCTGGCCAGCGCCAAGGCTAAAGCCATGCGTCCGTCGGCGATCAATACCGCGAAAGCCTCAGCCTGCAGTTGCTCGTTCTTGGGGTCCCCCGCCAATGCGAATGCAAGGAAATCCGCTGCCGACGTGCTGTCACCATCGCGGCGCGCAGCGCGGCCCGCGAGGTAACGACCCAGGATCGATGGCCCTTTGGCTTCTGCCGTTGCTTGTGCGAGTTCGCCTATCGGCGGCTCGCTGAGCCGATTTACAGCTTCAACCGGTCTTGCCCCCCCTACTGCAATGAACATTGAAACAGCCAGTATCAAGGCGGGCCACGTCCAAGCCTCGCGATCGCTGTGGGAATGCATCTTGTTAGTCATCCGGATTACGTTCTAATCGCTATTTTACAAAGAAAAA
>CAUZWH010000391.1:0-3649 GCA_963583675.1 Alphaproteobacteria bacterium | reverse complement strand
TTTTTTTCCTCGGGCAGGCGATCGGTGTCGACGCCGGTCAACGCTCGAATCAGGAGGGTCTTCCCGTGATCGATATGTCCAGCGGTGGCGATGATCACGGTGTTGCACCGCGAGCCGAACCAGGTGCACCAAGCTGGAGTTGGTCGAGCTGACCAGTAAAACCTGCCTCGTCTTCCAAGCATCGCAGATCGAATATCAATGCGCCCTCATGCACGTGGCCGAGGACAGGCACTGGCAGATCCCTGAATGCCACGACCAGCCGCTTCACGGCGGCACCGCTGCCCTTTTTGCCGCCCTCGGGACGCAAGGCGAGGCCTTTGCTCGGCACGGTTTTTGTTGGCGCCGTGCCGCTGCCGATTTGGCTCTTGCAATCGATTACCTCGATCCCCGCTGCATCGGCCAAACGTGGCCTCAGTGACGCAGCAATGCGCTCGGCCACAACGGCAAGGTCGGCCCTCGTTCTGGCAAGGAGCCGCAGTGTTGGGATTTTTTCGACCAACCGGTCGGGGTCCCGGTACAGCCTTAGGACCGCAGAAAGGGCCGCGAGTGTCACCTTGTCGGTGCGCAGAGCGCGCTTCATCGGATTGCGTTTGATACGGGCAATAAGGTCGCCGGTGCCGACGATTATTCCGGCTTGCGGACCGCCCAGGAGTTTGTCGCCGCTGAACGTCACGACATCGGCGCCGGCGGCAAGTGTATCTGCCGGGGTCGGCTCGTAAGGCAGACCGAAACGACGTAAATCAATCAACGCTCCGCTGCCGAGATCGACGACGAACGGCACGCCACGCTCATGACACAACTTTCCGAGTTCCGATTCAGAGACGGTTGCCGTGAATCCTTCGATAGAAAAATTGCTGGGGTGGACCTTCATAACCAGGCCGGTCTTGGGCCCGATAGCTTCTGCGTAATCCTTGAAATGGGTGCGATTGGTCGTGCCGACCTCGTGAAGTTTGGCGCCCGCCCTCGCCATCACTTCAGGAATCCGGAAGGAGCCGCCGATTTCGATAAGTTCGCCGCGCGAGATCGGAACTTCCTTGCGCAAGGCCAAACTGTTCAACACCAGCAGAACTGCAGCCGCATTGTTGTTGACGACCGTCGCCGCTTCGGCGCCGGTCAACTCTCGCAGCTGGGCTTCAATATGGTCATCGCGATCACCTCGCCGCAGGCGATCGAGATCGTATTCGAGGTTCGTTGCTTGGGTCGCAGCCGAAATCATCGCCGCGATCGCTTCTTCGGGGAGCAAGGCGCGGCCGAGGTTGGTGTGAAGCACCGTGCCCGTAAGATTGAAAACCGGTCGTAAGTGCGGCTGATGATCGGCTTCAAGACGTGTGGCGGCGCGACCGACAATATCCGATTCCGAGAATTCCAAGGCGGCGTTTTCAGCAAGAGTGGTGCGGGACTCATCGACGATTTTCCGAAGGGCGCCCGTCGTTGCCGCACGACCGAAAACGTCGATCAAACGCGCGGTGTCGTCGCGCTGGATCAGTCGATCGATCGAGGGAAGGGTGCTGCGTGGCACGTTTACGCTCTAGTCACCGGCAGTCGACCCCGGTGCCACCATCCCGGATTCGGCATCTTCCCGAAACGTGTTGATTAGATCGTAGGCGCGAACGCGTCGATGCCGAGTTCGGCTCGGAGCGCAACGGTTTTCTCATCCATCGTCTGATCGAGCGGGATTCCGGTCGCGTCAGCGACGCGGTCAATACCATTGAAGGCTGCAACCACCGCAGCTGCATCCGCCAGCGCAGCTTCGCCCAATTCCGCAACGATGGCCGCGCGGGCATCGGCGGTAGCGGGGCGGTCGCCGGAGAGCACCGCCTCGGCAAAGACCAAGAGCGCATCGCCGGAAGCAACGCCAGTTTCGCCGCCAGCGGAGCCTTCGATGACGCTGTTGAGATTGACGTCACTGGCTTCGTTTTTCGTGCTCGCACGGAGCATCATGGCGTGTGCGGTCGTTCAATAGAAACACCCATTGAGCGCCGATACGCGGGCCGCAAACAATTTAGTCTGGGCCTGACTTATCGAACGCTGCGTCGAGTAAAAATCGTCCGGTGTTGGCCGCCACGCATAATGATGATCAACGAGGTCGTTGAAATTACGAGCCTCGCCGGGCACGAGGGACAGCGATGCGCGAATGTTGGCGATGGGACCGTTCGGAAACAGGTCGCTCTCTGGTGGTTGATGATCTTCAAACCGAATCATATACACCCAGGCGCCGAGCTCACCAACACCGTCGGGCATATAGTTCGAGGGGTCGCCACGCTCAGCCGCGGGTAGCGTCGGCGGCTCCTGGCCAATTCCCCGGGCATAGGTATCGATCATCACTATTGTAGCGATGACTCCGACTATTTCGACATAGTGGGCCTCGCTCAGTCCGCTTCCAATTACGCCGTCGTACCACCGCCGGGTAAGGCGACCGGGATCGGAGACGATGCGGTGGACTACCTCTATTACCGCGCTCGGTAATTCAGCTGAACTCTCATGCTCACCCTCAATTGAGTAGGGCGACAGCGCCTCTTTGCGCCGCTGGCACAGCGAACAATCCCGCACCCTTCGCACTTCGGCAGCGATAGCGACCCGTTTGCGCGCGGGCCACCATGTGCCCGGCGAACCCAGCCGTTCCCAGGCGCGATTGTGGACCGCAATAAGGTCGTCGCGGACTGCGGTGTTGTCGTAGCCAATAACCAACATGCGTTGATCATACCTCTAGCTTAACGTGTGTCACACCGTGGCGGAGCTCACGCTGGGCTTACAGCCACGCGCGCTGTGGCAAGCTGTCCCGGTTGGCGCCAACAGTGAAAATGCGCGGCGCTCGCGTCATGGTTAGCTGGAGGTCGGGTTACTCGGCCGGTAGCGCGTCAAACGTTCCGGCCCGCTTGGCCTCGCGTAGTGCCCGGCGCCCATCGCGGCCGTCGCGGACGTGTACTTGCAGCGACAATAGAGAAGGCGTCACAACCAGTGTGAGTACGGTTGCGAAGGAGAGGCCGCTCACTACCGCGGTCGATAACTGAACCCACCATTGCGTCGAGGGTGCGCCAAATGCGATCTCCGGCACCAGAAAATCGATGTTCATACCAAGTACCATGGGCATCAGACCGAACACCGTCGTGATTGCGGTGAGCAACACGGGTCTCAGGCGCTGAGCGCCCGTTCGGACCACGGCCTCGATTCCATTCATGCCGGTGTTTCTGAGCCGCACGAATGTGTCGATAAGCACAATGTTGTTGTTCACCACGACGCCGGCGAGGGTGATGATCCCGACTCCGGTCATAACGATTCCGAACGGCTGCCCGGTGACCAAAAGCCCAATCATGACCCCAATAGTCGACATGATGACCGCGGAGAGGATCAGGAACGCGTGATAGAAGCTGTTGAACTGGGTGACCAGGATGATGGCCATAATGAACAGCGCTACCCCGAACGCCTTTGTCAAGAATTCCTGGGCTTGTCTCTGCTCCTCATCCTGGCCCTTGAAACGCCAATCAACCCCGACTGGGAACGTTGCGTTTTCAAGCCAGGCGTCAATCTCGGCGACCTTGTCCGCCACCAAGATTCCTTCTTCGACGTTGGCCTGAACCGTGAGAACGCGGAAGCCATCGATGCGATCGATTTGGCCGACCTTGGGTTTCGGGACGCGCTTGACGAAATT
>CAUZWH010000390.1:0-3652 GCA_963583675.1 Alphaproteobacteria bacterium | reverse complement strand
CCGCGTGGTCGGAATTGCGGCCTTCAGTCAATTTCTATTGGGGGTTTGGAGTGTCCTATTGCCGGGCATTTACTTCGCGGGAAAAACCTATTTGCAGACGGTTGTTCAAGGGACCGCCGCTGCCCTTGTCGTGGTATTGAACATCGTTTTGATTCCCCGATTAGGGATCGAAGGGGCCGCGTTGGCTATGGCTCTTGGAATGCTCGCCATGAACCTCTTATTGGCCCTAGTAAATCGAATGAGGCGCTTTGATGCGATGGCATTCTCCCTCGGACCGATGGCGCTGATTGGCTTGGCTATCCTCCCCGCCGCTGCGATTCAGCGAATTGCGGATGAGGTATTGAGCATGGTGCCGGCTACCGCAACGGGCCTGACAATCGCTGCGGTATACGCAGTCGTGGGCTTCCGACTCGTCGATGGTGAATCTCGATCGCGCCTTGTCGAGATCGTCAACGGAGTGCTTCGCCGTGCCTAATCCTACTTTGGCGGCGCGGCGCCAAGTCGTCTCGCGATCGCACATTGGAGCCTAAATGACCTTTACGGACACGCTGACGGCTTTCGCTAAAACGAATATCCTCGTTGTGGGCGGTGCCGGATTTGTTGGCAGCAATCTGGTACACCGCCTAACCACCACAGATGCTGCCCGTCTAACGATCGTCGACAATCTGCTATCGGCCGAGCGCGGCAACGTGCCAAATGATGCACGGGTGGAGCTGATCGCATCCTCGATCACCGATGATGATGTTCTCGCCAGTCTCGACGATCGCTTTGACTATGTGTTCCATCTGGCCACGTTCCACGGCAACCAGAACTCGATTGCCGATCCGCTCGCCGATCACCAAAACAACACATTAACGACGCTGAAACTGTTCGAGCGGATGTGCCGCTTCAAACGGCTCAAGTCGGTGGTTTATGCGTCTGCGGGATGCACGGTTGCCGAAAAAACTTTTGGCGAAGCGGAAGCGACCTCCGAAGATGCGCCAGTGTCTCTTTGGCACGACAGCCCCTACCAAATTTCGAAACTGATCGGCGAGTTCTATGCCAACTACTACCACGCGCGTCATGGACTCCCGGTGGCCAAGGCACGATTTCAGAACGTCTACGGCCCGCGTGAGATTCTTGGAGCCGGCGCGTGGCGCGGTACGTCTGCGACCGTCTGGCGTAATGTGACCCCGGTGTTTGTCTATCGCGCACTCAAGGGCCTGCCGCTGGTAGTCGACAATGGCGGCCAAGCAACCCGTGACTTCATCTACGTTGACGATATCGTCGAAGGCTTAATGCGCTGCGCCACCAGCGGATCGGCGGGTGAGGTTTACAATTTGGCCTCGGGTGTGGAAACGTCGATTCTTGAATTGGCTGAAGCGATAAACAGAAAAACTGGCAACTTGGCCGGCGTCGACCTTGGGCCGCCGCGAGATTGGGATCGCTCGGGCCGGCGCTATGGCGATCCCGGGAAGGCGAACCGAG
Organism: Alphaproteobacteria bacterium; assembly: GCA_963583675.1. Classification (GTDB taxonomy): domain Bacteria; phylum Pseudomonadota; class Alphaproteobacteria; order SHVV01; family SHVV01; genus CAUZWH01. Next base: position 2,185 of record CAUZWH010000390.1, on the reverse strand, counting down.
TACTGGGTTTCTCGTGCGCGATAGACCTTGATGCGGGTCTCGACAGGACGATTGCGTGGACTCGCGACAATCTCGCTTTGATCGACTCCTGCGTCGAGCGCCATCGCGACCAGCTCACGGACGCGGCATAACCCTAATGGCCCGCTCGATCGTCCACATCGTTGGTGCGCGCCCGCAATTCGTGAAAGTTGCGGTCGTCTTGCGCGCATTTCAAGGCGATGCGGCGGTTGAGAATAAGCTCGTCCATACCGGTCAACATTACGACGACAACATGTCACGGGTGTTTTTCGATGAACTTAGCATCCGCGAACCCGATGAGAATCTGAGCATTTCTACAGCAGGGCAGGGCGCCATGACGGGGCGTATGTTAGAGGCGCTAGAGAAAAGCCTGCAGACGTCAGCGCCGGATTTGGTCGTGGTGTATGGCGACACGAACTCTACCCTGGCCGGCGCATTGGCTGCCGCCAAGTTACACATACCGGTAGCGCACGTGGAGGCCGGCCTGCGTTCCTTCAATCGGCGGATGCCGGAGGAGATCAATCGCGTCGTCACCGATCACGTTTCTGACTTGCTGCTCGTTCCCACTGAAACAGCCACGGCGAATCTCAAACGCGAAGGCTGCGCGCCGGATAAAATTTACCTCGTCGGCGATGTCATGTACGACTCCACGGCCTATTTCAGTGACACTGCGGAATCAGCGACACTAAGCCGGCTTGGTCTCAGCGGCGACACATTCGCGTTGGCCACAATTCACCGCGCAGAGAATACCGATGATGCGACGCGTTTGAGTGCGATCGTCAGCGGCCTCGCGGCTTTTTCCAAGAAGTGTCCTGTGGTTTTCCCGCTCCATCCACGTACCGCGGCGGCACTCAAGGCGCTCGGCTGGAGCAATGATGAACCCGATACCGTCCACCTCGTCGAGCCTGTCGGATACCTCGAAATGATCGCTCTAGAGCGAGCAGCGGCACTTGTCATTACCGACTCCGGGGGGGTCCAGAAGGAAGCATTTTTCGCCGGAACACCGTGCGTAACATTGCGGGATGAAACCGAGTGGGTCGAATTGATCGAAACGGGTGTCAACCAAATCCTGGCGCCGACCGATCCAAGCGTGATCGCCCATGGTTTGCAGAACGCCTTGAACAACCCGCCCGATCCTTGGCCCGAAACGGATTTGTACGGCGGCGGTCTAGCTGGATCGCGTATAGCAAAGATTCTCGGCGGCGACCTTTAGCGCAATGAGCGATCCAGTACCGACACTGCTTTTGTATGCGGATTACACCAATCGTCTGTCCTACTACGACGACTGGCTCGATGCATTCCGCGAGTTTCCGGATTTTGCGACCACCGCGGTCAACATCTGCCAACGTGGTGCCCGGCGCTCGCTGGCTAAGCGAATTAAGGAATTCGACCTCATTGTTCTGTTGCATTCGACCAACGCCGATACTTTGATCTACGTAGATCCGTTCAAATCCCTGCTCCAGGATCGGCGTGGCAAGTTGGTCTCTTTCGTCGGCAATGAGTTCAACTCGCCGGGCACGCCAATTTCCGCACGTATCGCGCTGCTAGCCGATATCAACGCTGATTTCATCGCTACGCAGCTGCCGCTTGAGGCGGGCGCGTGGCTCTACGAGGAATGTGGGGCCCAAGTCGTCGCCCTTCCGCATGCCTTAAATCCAACCGCCTTTCGCGCGACGGCGAATTCCGAGCAACGCCCGGTGGACCTCGGTACGCGCTCGGCTCGGTATATCGCCTATCTCGGCGACAACGACCGGGTTCGCCTTTTTGATCTGTTCGAAAGCCATGAATTTGATCCCGACCTTGTTGTCGATATCAGCACGTCCGAGCGGCTTACCCGCGACGGTTGGTGTGCATTCCTCAATCGTTGCAAGGGAACCTTTGCTAACGAAGCCGGCAGTTTCTATCTCGAACGCGACGATCGCACGATCAACGAAATCCGTTCCTATGTAATGGCAGGTCAGAAGCGCCGTGGTGGGTTCGTCATCACCAACGATTCGCCGTTACGTCGCATTGGCCACATGCTGCCGTGGCGCATTAAATTTGCGCTACGACCGATCCTATCGCGGGGCGTTGTGCGCCACGAAATGTTGATGAACGAAGCCCTGGATTTCGAAGAAATCTACGATCGTTTTTTCCGCGACCAGCCGCGAGCATCGGTTTACGCCAA
>CAUZWH010000389.1:0-3653 GCA_963583675.1 Alphaproteobacteria bacterium | reverse complement strand
GCGGAGTTCGGCGAGCCCGCGGTTGCGATCATCAAGCACGCCAACCCATGTGGCACCGCGGTCGGAGACACGCTCAGCGCGGCCTATGCAATGGCGCTCGCCTGCGACCCAGTGAGCGCGTTCGGCAGCATCGTCGCGGTCAATCGTCTGCTCGACGAGGAAACCGCGGCGGAGATCGTTAAGGTCTTTACCGAGGTCGTCATCGCGCCAGAAATCTCACCGGCCGCAGCCGAAATCCTGGCCACCAAGAAAAATTTACGCGTGCTGGTAGCAGGATCGATGCCGGACCCCGGCGCCGGCGGGCTCACGTTCAAATCGGTCGCGGGCGGCTTTCTCGTACAAAGCCGCGATAGCCTGGTCACCGAGGGCGAGCTCAAAACCGTCACCAAACGCCACCCCACCGAGGCCGAACTGCGTGATTTGCTATTCGCGTTCACGGTTGCCAAACACGTCAAATCCAACACCATCGTTTACGCCAAAAACGGCGCCACGGTGGGGGTTGGCGCGGGCCAGATGAGCCGGGTCGATGCCGCACGCATTGCTGCCAGCAAAGCCCGCGACGCGGCCGACGAGACCGGCGCCGCGGAACCGGCAACGATCGGCTCGGTGGCCGCCTCCGATGCATTCTTCCCGTTTGCTGATGGCTTGCTGGCGACGGTCGAGGCCGGATCGACAGCGGTAATCCAGCCGGGCGGATCAATCCGCGATGATGAGGTGATCGCCGCGGCCGACGAGAAAGACCTGGCGATGGTGGTGACCGGCGGCACGCGGCATTTCCGTCACTAGGACTTGTACGATAGATAGCCAGCTTGCCAAACGACTGGGCATCGATGTCCCGCTGATCCAGGCGCCAATGGCCGGTGTTTCAACGCCGGAACTTGCGGTTGCGGTATCGAACGCCGGTGGTTTGGGGTCGCTGGGCAGCGCGATGCTGAGCCCAGCTCAGTTCGTAGAGCAGATGACAACGGTGCGCCAAGCGACCAACCAGCCGGTTAATGCGAATTTTTTCGTTCACCCGGCGCCGGCAGCCGATGCGACCCGCGAAGCTCGGCTGCGCGAGCGCCTGGCACCGTATTACCACGACCTCGGGATCAACCCGCCGGCCGAACTTACGGCACCGCCATCGTTCGATGCTGCGATGCTGGACGCGGTCGTCGATGCCAGCCCTGCGGTCGTGAGCTTTCATTTCGGTCTGCCGACGCAAACCGCGTTGGCCGCGGTGAAGGCCACCGGCGCGTTCGTCCTGAGTTCGGCGACGACCGTCGCCGAAGCGCGGCAGCTCGAAACGGACGGCGCCGACGCCATCATCGCGCAAGGGTATGAGGCGGGCGGTCATCGCGGTACTTTCGCGAGCGCGTTCGAGGTCGCCCAGATCGGTAGCTTCGCCTTGGTCCCGCAGATCGTCGACGCGGTGGCGGTACCGGTGATCGCGGCCGGTGGGATCGCGGATGGCCGCGGCATCGCCGCGGCGTTGGCGCTGGGTGCGGATGCGGTGCAGATCGGCACCGCCTTCATGCGCTGCCCGGAGGCCGCGACCAGCGAGCTCCATCGCCGCGCACTGGCCGCAACAACCGACGCCGGCACTAACGTCACCAGAGCGTTTTCCGGACGCCCGGCGCGAGCGCTGACCAACCGCTATGTCGACGAGATGCGCGATTACGACGACTACCCCGATTTCCCGCTGGTGCGTTCGCTTTCGGGCCCACTTGCCAAAGCCACGTCCGAGTCGGGGTCGGACGACTTTCTATCGATGTGGGCGGGTCAGGCCGCGGCCCTGGGCCGCGAGATCGGTGCGGCCGAACTGGTCAAGGTGCTGATGGATGAAGCGCAGGCAGTGTTGCTGCGCCTACAACCCTAGCTCAATCCTCCGAGGTCGGTGGGCAACGCTCGGGTTCCTTGACAGTCCACAGCAGGGCCAGCCCGGCGACGAAAAAAATAATCAGTGTAGCGACACCGATGCTCTGGCTACCCGACGCGGTTGTGACGAGGGCCACTGCGACCGGGCCGAAGAAGGCGGTTGCTTTGCCCGACAACGCGTAGAGGCCGAAGAACTCGGTGCGCAGCTCGGGCGGCGCCAGGTGGGTCATGAACGAACGGCTGGCCGCCTGGACCGGACCGACGAAGATTCCAAGCACGGCGCCAAAACCCCAAAACCAATTGACCGTTGGAGCGCTGACCGCGCCAGTCACGGCGACGATCAAGCCGATGACGGCAAAAGCGATAGCTTTCTTCGACCCCTGCCAATCATCGATCCAGGCAAAGCCGAAGGCGCCAAGCCCAGCGGTGACATTTAGCAGTATGCCGAACTGGATAAGCTCCGATGTGGCCATGCCAAAACGGCCGGCCGCATAGACCCCGCCGATCGCAAAGATCGTTACCACGCCATCGTTGTAGAGCATCCGCGCGATCATGAAGCGAACCACGTTGCCGTGCTGCCGCAGGTTGCCAAGCGTGTGGCCGAGATCGCGGAAACCCTTACGTATGAGCGCGCCGGTGGGCTCGGCCGAGGCCGGCCGATCCGGGGTAAAAACAAAGAAGGGTATAACGAAGATCGCGAACCATATCGCGACCAACGGGCCCACCACACGGATGTTGGCGGCCTCTTCCTTGCCGATCCCGAACCATGGCGTTTCGGTCTGCACGAATCCGACCAGCATAACGACAAGCGCGACGAGCCCGCCGAAATAGCCCGAGCCCCACGCCCAGCCGGACCAGCGGCCGATACGATCGGGCGGTGCGAGGTCGCCCAGCATCGCGTTGTTGAAAACGATGCCAAACTCAAAGCCGACACTGGCGATCACGACCAAGATCATCGCCAGCGGGATCGCATCCGAGGTTGGTTTCGCGAACCACAGCAATGCCGTGGCGACCACGCACATGACTGTAAACACAAAAATCCAGCGCTTGCGCGGCCCACCGGAATCGGCGATCGCACCGAGTATCGGGCTGAGGATGGCAACGAGAAGGCTGCTAAACCCCGCGACATAGCCCCACAACGCTTGACCCCTGATATTGTCGCCGACGATGCCTTGGCTGAAATAGGCGGCGAACACGAAGGTAATGATTAGGGTGGTGAACGCCGAATTGGCCCAATCGAACATCGCCCAGCCGATCATACCGCGACGATTGGCAGGGGTTCTCTGGGCGACTCCTGGACTGGCTGGGCCGTCACCCTCGGTGCTCATCTGCTAATTTGCTCCGACTATCATTGTGCATACATGCCGGTTAGCGATGGCCAGACGAGCAATGTCGACGCCACCCGCGGTCCTGAACTCGTTGATGAGATCGTTACGGCGCCGCGCCGAATCGGCATTGGCCTCCTCCCACACGTACAGCATACGCTTAGGATCGGGACTGTCACCCCCCGTGAGCACGCGGCTAGCCAGCCATAGCGTTAACCGCAGGCGCTATGCCGGAAGAGGAGGCCAAGCGAAGTTAAGCAACACCGTGGTGGGATTGCGCCACCAACCCAATTTGGTGCGACCTGCTGATTGAGCTTGGCCGCAAACGCCCGCTGTACTAAAAATGATAGGTACGCCAGGGCTCGGAACAGCCCGATGGCGCAAAGTTAAAACACAGGATCAGGGAGAGGGTATTTCATGGCCGTTAACGACCACGTCAACCTTGAGCAATTCATGGAAGGCGTTAAGAAG
>CAUZWH010000388.1:0-3657 GCA_963583675.1 Alphaproteobacteria bacterium | reverse complement strand
GGTGCGACCTGCTGATTGAGCTTGGCCGCAAACGCCCGCTGTACTAAAAACGATAGGTACGCCAGGGCTCGGAACAGCCCGATGGCGCAAAGTTAAAACACAGGATCAGGGAGAGGGTATTTCATGGCCGTTAACGACCACGTCAACCTTGAGCAATTCATGGAAGGCGTTAAGAAGCGCAATCCGGGACAGCCAGAATTTCAACAAGCCGTTCAAGAAGCCGCTGAGGATATCTTCGACTTTATCGCCGACAAGGAGGTGTATCACGAGGCGCAAATCCTGAGGCGGATGGCCGAACCCGACCGCGTGATCAGCTTCCGCGTGTGCTGGGAAGACGACAACCGCAACGTCCGCGTCCAACGCGGCTGGCGGGTTCAGAACAACAACGCGATCGGCCCCTACAAGGGTGGTATTCGCTTCCATCCGAGCGTAACCGAAAGCGTCCTCAAGTTCCTCGCCTTCGAGCAGACCTTCAAGAACAGCTTGACCGGATTGCCCATGGGCGGCGGCAAGGGTGGCTCCAATTTCAACCCGCGCGGCAAGTCCAACGCGGAAGTGATGCGCTTCTGCCAGTCGTTCATGACCGAGCTCTTTCGCCATATCGGCGACGATATCGATGTGCCTGCGGGCGACATCGGCGTCGGTGCACGTGAAATCGGCTACATGTTCGGCCAATACAAGCGCATCTCCAATCGCTTCACCGGCATTTTGACGGGCAAAGGCCTGGAGTTTGGCGGCAGTTTGATCCGCACGGAGGCAACCGGCTACGGCGCCGTCTACTTCCTGCAGAACATGCTCAGTCATGTCGGCGATTCGGTCGAAGGCAAGACCTGTGTGGTATCGGGTTCCGGCAATGTGGCTACCCACGCGGTCGAGAAGATCAATCATCTCGGCGGCAAGGCGGTGACACTCTCGGATTCGGCCGGATTCATTCATGATCCCGCCGGCATCGACGCTGAGAAGCTGGCCTGGATCAAAGACCTCAAGAACAATCGTCGTGGTCGAATTTCGGAATATGTCGACGAGTTCAAGGGTGCCGAATATCACGAGGGCAAGCGGCCATGGGGCATCGAGTGTAACGTTGCGGTTCCCTGTGCGACCCAGAACGAGCTTGATGGCGACGACGCCAAATTGCTGGTGAAGAACGGCTGCAAAGCGGTTTCGGAAGGCGCCAACATGCCGACCAACCTCGACGGCATCCACGTCTTCAAGGAAGCCAGGATCCTCTACGCGCCGGGCAAGGCCGCCAATGCCGGCGGAGTCGCCGTTTCTGGGCTGGAAATGAGCCAGAACAGCGCCAAGATCTCGTGGAAAGAGGACGAGCTGCAGAAACTTCTTAAAGACATCATGATGGGTATTCATAACAGTTGCGTCGAATATGGCGGCACGAGCACCGATCACATCGATTATGTGAAGGGTGCCAACCTTGCCGGATTCGTCAAAGTTGCCGATGCAATGCTCGCTTATGGCGTTGTCTAGGACACCTTGAGCACGCAACACCGCAAGAAACGACAATGGAACGGCCAGAGTTTCGGCTCTGGCCGTTTCCTATTGGCGGTCACCGCCGCGTTTGTATTACTGGCGCTCGGCGCATTTAGTCCGGCTGCAGCGCAAGAACCAGCCAAACCGCTGTTTGAACTTGGCATTGCCGGCGGCGCTGGCTACGTGCCCGACTATCCGGCCGCCGACCAAAGCCACCTCCAATATCTTGCGCTGCCTTACTTTGCCTATCGCGGCAAATTTCTACGCAGCGACGAAAAGGGATTATTACGCGGCCGCTTTGTGCGGACCCGCAATGTTGAACTCGATGTTAGCTTGAGCGGATCGTTTGCGATCGATTCCGACGACAACGACGCCCGGCGCGGGATGCCCGACCTCGACTATCTCGGTGAAGTGGGGCCACGCCTGCAGATTACCATCGCGCGGGCCGCCCGCCATGCCAAGATCGATCTCGAACTCCCGTTGCGCGCGGTGTTTTCAACCGGTCTGTCGGACCTCGACTATCGCGGCGTGACCTTCTCGCCGGCAATTGCCTACCAAAATGAGCAGTTTTTCGGACCGACCGAGATCAAGCTCGGCATCGCCGCGATTTTCGCGACCGAGGAGCTGATGTCGTATTTCTACGAGGTAGAACCGCGCTTCATCACACCAACGCGCCGGGCCTTTGCCCCCGATGCAGGGTATCTCGGGGCTCAACTCGAGCTTTTGGCAAGTCGCCAGCTGTTTTCGCGGTTGCGCGTATTCCTGGCTGGCCGGATTTTCTCGCACCACGGTGCGACCAATGACGACAGCCCGCTCTTTCGCGATCGTACGACCGCGAGCATCGGCGCGGGGTTGGTGATTTCCTTGTATCATTCGAAACACCGCGGAAGCGATTGAGCGAAGCCGCGGTTGTCAGCGGTTGTTAGCCTTGGCAAAACCACTAGAATCTGAAAAGGCTTCAAGATTAATTCGGCGACTCAGCCGATCGCGACAAGCCGTCGCAGTTGGGAGGAGAAAGCAACGTGAGCGATGGGAAGGGCGATCGGGCCCCCGCGGATATTATCTTCCAGAGTTTGCCGCAGATGATCCGCGAAAGCCTCACCGAAGAGCAGACCGCCGCATTGCGCGTGGCGCTCACGGAAAAGCCTTGGCGCGACCATTCGGTCGACCTGCGGATCAGTGTGCCGATTCCCTACCGGCCGTTTACCTGACGCTGGTCGGTGATCCGGAAAAACGCTCACCCGATCGAAGACTGATGGAGCGGTTGAAACACCCGCTTTTGAAGGCCGGAAACGTAGTGTTTATCTTCGCCTCAGCGCTCCTGGTATGCGGCGTCGGGATTGCCGCCCTACTGCTTTACAGTTCGATCGTTGAATAAACCCGACGCCGTAGCGGACGGCGCCGTATGGTATGGATAAGAGGGTCATGAACTTCGCCAAACGTCATGTCGCGGTTACCGGCGGCACCGGAATTCTCGGTACCGCCGTAGTCGGACGGTTGCTGGAACTCGGCGCCACCTGCCACGTACCGAACTTCAATTCCGATGAACTCAAGGGTTACAAACACCGCAAGAACCGTCGCGTCAGCATCGTCGAAGGGGTCGATCTCACCTATCAGGGCGCGGTCGATTCCTATTATGAGGATTTGCCGCGATTGTGGGGTTCGATCCACCTGGCGGGCGGATTCGCGATGGCGCAGATCGAACGCACTGGAACCGACGAATTCCTAGCCATGATGAGCACCAATGCGATGTCGTGTTATTTGTGCTGTCTGGCTGCATTGGGAAATATGCGCGGGGGGCGCAAGTCCGGTGGCCGCTCGGACGGCGGACGAATCGTCAACGTCACGGCGCGCCCGGCGCTCGAGCCGCGAACCGGCGCCGGGATGGTGCTGTACACGGCGGCCAAAGCGGCGGTTGCAGCGATGACCCAAAGCCTGGCCGAAGAGGTCGCCCCCGACGGCATCTGGGTTAATGCGATCGCACCCTCGACCCTAAACACTCCAACAAACCGGTTGGCGATGCCGGATGCCGATCACAAGAACTGGGTGACGGTCGACGAGGTCGCCGAAACCGTGGCCTTTCTCGCCGCGCCCGAGAATATGGCAACCCGAGGTGCGATCGTTACCGTCTACGGCAAGGCCTAAGCGCGCTCGAGTCTAGGCTATTGTGGCCGG
>CAUZWH010000387.1:0-3667 GCA_963583675.1 Alphaproteobacteria bacterium | reverse complement strand
GCGATTTGAATCTCGCCATCGACGCTGATCAGGCGGCCGGTATCGCCGGGTTGACCGCCGCCCATCGGATAGAAAATGGTCCGGTCGAGTTCGATGCCGGCGTCGCTGACCGCGGTTACAGTGGCTTTGCAGCTTCTCGTGTAGGGCTCTTCCCGGAATAAGAGCTCGGTCACCGGCTCGTCTCCAACCATTTTGGGACGGGTAGGTCCTTGCCGCTCAGGAACGCTGGGTTGAATAACTTGCTTTCGTAACGGGTGCCGAAGTCACACAACACCGTAACGATCGTGTGGCCCGGGCCCATATCGCGGGCTAGGCGCACGGCGCCGGCCACGTTGATCCCGGTCGATCCGCCCAAGCAGAGACCTTCATATTCTAGCAGATCAAAAATGTAGGGCAGGGCCTCCTCGTCGGGAATTTGATAGGCACGGTCGATCGGCGCCCCCTCCAAATTCTTGGTAATTCGACCCTGACCAATGCCTTCGGTGATGGAATTCCCTTCGGCTTTAAGTTCGCCGTGAGCGTAGTAGTTATACAGCGCAGCGCCCATTGGGTCGGCCAACGCAATGACCACGTCCTGATTGCGTTCCTTCAGCGCCATGCCGACGCCGGCCAGCGTTCCACCGGTTCCCACAGCGCTGACAAAGCCATCGATCTTGCCCTCGGTCTGGGCCCAGATCTCCGGTCCGGTGCCCTCTACATGAGCTTGGCGGTTGGCTACATTGTCGAACTGATTTGCCCAGATTGCACCGTTGGGCTCGGTCTCGGCGAACTCGGCCGCGAGGCGCCCCGAGAGCTTCACATAGTTGTTGTCGTCACGGTATGGGCGCGCAGGAACCGGCCGCACGTCGGCACCGCACAGACGCAGCATGGATAGCTTCTCGGCGCTTTGCGTCTCGGGGATAACGATGACGGTACGATAGCCGAGTGAGTTGCCAACCAACGCGAGGCCGATGCCGGTATTGCCCGCTGTTCCTTCGACGATGATGCCGCCCGGTTTCAGGAGACCTTTGGCCTCCGCATCGCGAATAATGAAAAGCGCGGCACGGTCTTTGACCGAGCTGCCTGGGTTCATGAACTCGGCTTTGCCGAGAATCTCGCATCCCGTCTCTTCGGAGACCCGGTTGAGGCGTACGAGGGGTGTGTTGCCGATAAGCTCAGCGAAGGCGCGGGCATTGGCCACGGAAACTAATCCGGCCCAGGCCTAGTAGTGTTGCCAGACGTTGTATTGGTTGTAGTAGAGGTCGCCGGTATGAATGACTGCGAACCGGAGGCCGTCTTGTGCTTGCTTGGTCGTGGCATAACGCGACATGGCGACGGGTCCGAGCGAGCCGTGCTCTTCTTCGACGTCCGACGCGTGGACCGCGATCGACATAATGCCGTCTTCGGTAAGATCGTAGTGGTCGCGCAAGCCTTGCTCCAATTCAGCGAACACCAGCGGGTTAATACGCTCGGCGGCAAACGACAGGGCCGAAAGCCCCTCGACGAAGGGACGATTGCACATCACAACCTCGAACCAGTGGCGCAGGAGCCAGGATTCCAGCTTGATTTCGTCCTGCGCTCGGCGTTCCTGATCCCAGCCCAATTCAGTCAGGGTAGAATCGATTAATTTCATGTGGCCGGACGTCTTGGAGCTTTCGCCATACTCTTCCTCGAGCATGTTCTCGAGAATGCCCTGACGTAGATCTTCATCGGGACAATTGGCCCATAGCACGCCAAAAAGCTTGTTGGTCGGGTCCGCCCACATCGAGAATTGATGCAGCCATCCCGCGATTTGGTCTTTGCTTGCGCGGCCTTCTTTAACGGCAACGATGAACGGGTGCCGCGTGCGGTTGCGGGCGTCATCAAGCAGCGCGGCCTCGAGCTGCTCGACCAGGATTTCGTTGGAAACAGGTTGCTCGGACATCTGCGACTCCTTCTACGAGTGGTAGCGGGACTTTCTATAGCCCAAGGCGGCAAGCGAGGGAATGCGAACTTGTCATTAGCTGCCGGCCCTTACCCAGAATTGATACATGCCGACGAATGTTGCCGGGTTTTCAAGCTCAAAGCGATGCCAATTATCGAGCGACACAGCTTTGGAGTTATCGGGATAACGCGCGCGATAACGCTGGATCTGTACGCTATCAAGAAACTCGAAACCGACAAATTTGAGGTCAAGCTCGCCAAGGGCAGTGGCAATCTGGGGCAGCGAAAAGCGGTGTTCCTGGACATGGAAAATGAGATCCCGGCATTCCGATAATGTATAAAAATTCGCGCGCTCAGTGATGCCGCGAGCCGGGTGATCAGGCGGTAGGCAGACGATGTCGTGCCGCGCGCTGCGAATACCTTCCGGCGTGGCGGCGTAATCGTGTTCGCCCACGAATCTTTGGGCGGCGACGTGGGTCTGACGTGCTGTCTCACTGTAGAGCCCGATCTTCATAAAGCCTGCTTTCTTAAGCAGATCTCGCAGCACCCGCCAGCCTTTGATCGGGTCGGCGAGATGATGAAGCACACCTACACATTCGATGAGATCGAATTGCCGGCCAAGCGCTGCAAGTTCGAGAATATCGGCCTGCACAAATTCGATGTTTGACGGCTCCGCGTGGCTTGCCATGCGCAGGCCGTAGAACAGGCTTGATCGGCTGAGATCAACTGCCAACACCGTGGCGCCGGTGTTGGCCTGGGCACACGCCAATGCCTGGCGGCCGGTGCCGCAACCGGCAACGAGAATATCGGGATTATCGGGGTTGTCCGCCGCAGCGATGTAAGTGAATAGACGTTTCAACGTAGCGTGCAACGGTTGCGGCGAGAGGCGATTAAGCGTCTCCCATCGCGGATAGGGGCTCTCCTCATACTGGTTCTGTACGGCGCGAGAAATGTCGTCGTCGATCGTGCCGAGAACCGTAATTTTGCTACGCAGCTGGTTTTCGATCAGAGGTTCCGTGAGCTGCCGCCGAACCAACTCACCCAACGGCTCGGCGTCTGATGCGGCGAGCGATTGCAGGTCTGGCACGTTGGTGAGCCGGTGCAGCGGCACGTAACTCGCGACGACGGTTAGTCGAAATTGCTCGACGCCCGTGGCTGGCACTCCGCGCTCGGCGAGATTGCGGAGATCTTTGACGGCAGCGCGCTCGCCAGGACCGACGTGGAATACATGCTCGTTGAAGAAACACTGGAGCGCGAGAGCTTCGCTGAATGGTTGCACGCCCCCGCTGATCGGCGAGGACTCTGAAAGATTGGCCGCAAACGCCAACAACCAGGAGCGAATGCGTGTGATCGCACTTTCGAGGTCGGTATCACAGACGATGGTTCGTCGTAGATATGCATGCATCAGGGGGTTGCTTAGCCACGACGGTTCCGTCCCGGACCCCGACCAGGTCTCCAGCGCGAAGCCAAGCGCATCCGAGTCAAATAATGGCGAGGTCTGTTCGTGGATCTTTAAAAGCGAGGTTGCGGCTGCCGTGAGGTAGCGATGATCAACACTGTCTTGCGAAAAGCAGGCGAGGATCGCGTCGTAAAGGCGCGGGTCGCGGACATTAATCGCCGCGGCGCGAGAACAGTCGGTAAAATTAATCCAGTAGTCGGGCGACGTCGGCGCCCACTCGGCAAGCATTCAACGCTTCGTCGGCGCGCTCCATCTTTTTCAGCGCGACGCTGAGATTGTTCCAGTATTCGCCGTCGCGAGGTTGCA
>CAUZWH010000386.1:0-3678 GCA_963583675.1 Alphaproteobacteria bacterium | reverse complement strand
GACCGCGCGGGAGCGTTGGGGGGCATCGCGTGGTGGGCCCATGTTGGTGGCTTTGTCGCTGGTGCGCTCCTGGCGCGGGTGCTGGGATCTGTCGGGTCGTCGGTGCGCGAAATCGGCACGCCGAGGGCGGCGGTTTTGAGGTTTGGCGAAGAACGCCACGGCACGATCACGATCGGCGGCGCCCGGCGCCAGCGTTCCCAAGGATCGAGCGGAACTACGCAGTCGCGGGTGGATACGCCGGTTAAAACCGTGCGGGCGCCGGCAGAGACTAAACGGGCGGCACGGAAAACCTCGGCCTGGAAAATAGAGGCGCTTAAGACGTTTAGGACGCCTAAAGATCGGGCCGCGGTGCCGGCCGCCGCGCCGGCCAAGAACTTCAGCACGCGCGGGCCCTGGGGTCGGACAAAGTGACCTGATATAACCGCCCTTCACTAGGACGGAGTGGACGATGCGGTTTACGACGCTCTTCGCAGCCAACGGCAAAGCATATTTGGTGCGGCTAAAAGATGGGATCGCGGAGCCGATCGGCCGTGCCTATGAAAAGCCGGGCGTCGACCCACTGCGAGAGATGCTCGATGCCGGGCGCGATCCCAAGCGCGTGCGGGCGATCGCCAAACCTTTCCCGGTGCGTGGGCGACGTTACGGACCGGCGGTGACCGCACCGCAGAAGGTCATCGCGGTCGGGCTCAATTACAAAAAGCATCAAGACGAGTCGGGGCTGCCGGTGCCGGTCGCGCCGCAATCGTTCTGCAAATACACCAGCAGCCTGAACGGGCATAATCAGCCGATTAAATTTCGCCGCAAGGATTCCAAGCGGGTCGATTATGAGTGCGAGCTTGCCTTCGTGGTCGGGAGGCGCGCGCGCGACGTGGCCCGCGCCAAAGCGCTGGATTATGTGTTCGGTTACACGCTGATCAACGATGTGTCAGCCCGGGACCACCAGTTTACCGAGGGACAGGTCGGCCGCGCCAAGGGCTTCGATACGTTTACGCCGATGGGGCCGTGCATCGTCACGGCGGATGAAATTCCCGATCCGCAGGCCCTGATGATCCGTACCCGCCTTAACGGCAAGGTGATGCAGGAGGAGAGCACGGCCGACATGATCTTTGACTGTGCCCATATCCTGTCCTACCTCTCGCGATTTCTAACGCTGGAGCCGGGCGACGTGGTCTCGACGGGTACGCCGTCGGGAGTTGGATTTGCCCGCAAGCCGCCGGTGTTTATGAAACATGGCGATGTCGTCGAGGTCGAAGCCGATGTGATCGGCACGTTGCGCAACCGCGTTCGCGTGGCGACGTAGTGAGAGCGGGTAGAAACCCCGGGCGTTGGTGATGGCCGATCGCTTATTCGATCCTTTGGCCGAGTTCCGACTCGACGATCAGGTTGCGGTCGTCGTGGGCGGCGCCAACGGCATTGGCCGGGCGATTGCCGACGCCTATGCCGGGGTGGGCGCGATCGTCGCGATCGTTGACCGTGACCTAGAGCGCGCGCATGGCGCCGCGGCGGCACTGTGCAGCGCTGGCGCCACCGCCGAGGCCTATCCGCTCGATGTTACCGATTCGGCCGAGATCGAGCGCGTTTTTGAGGGTATCAGCCGTCAGTACGGCCGCTTCGATGTGCTGGTCAATAGCGCCGGGGTGGCGCTGCGCGAACCGGCAATCGAGGTGAGCGCGAAAGATTGGCAAACGGTGGTCGATGTCAATCTAACGGGGTTGTTCTTTTGCGCGCGCACTGGCGCCAAGAAAATGATGGCAGCCGCGCGCGGCGGGCGGATCGTCAATATCGCCTCTATCATGGGTGTTTCCGGGGGCGGGCTGTATCCGAACGCCTCCTACCAGGCGACCAAGGGTGCGGTGGTCAATCTCACCCGGGCGCTGGCGATCGAGTGGGCTGAGGCGGAGATTCGCGTCAATGCAATCGCGCCAACCTACGTGCGCACCAACTTCATCCGCGGCTTACTCGATCAGCCCGAGCTGGTGGCCCAGATCGAAGCGATGACCCCGCTGGGCCGGCTTGCTGATCCTGCCGATATCACCGGGGCCGCGATCTATCTCGCGAGCGCGGCGTCGCGCATGGTGACCGGTCATATATTGCCCGTCGATGGCGGCTTCCTGGCACAATAGCTGCGGCGGCCCACGCGGTTGAGTGCGCAATTAGGGAGGCACGGATGTGGAAAATAATCATCTCGTTGATAGTCGGCGGTGCGATTGGCACTGGCGGCGGTTTCGCGGTCGGCATTTTCGCTTATCCCTACATTTTCCTCGCTGACATCGAGGGGATGGATGCCGCCCCTGATGCTGCCGAGGCGCGGTTGGTTGCCGATGGTTCCTTCATGCATGCCAACAAGTCAAATCCGGTTCACTACGGTAGCGGCAAGGTTTCGGTGTTCGCGGATGTGGTCCACCTCAACGCGGACTTCGAGGTTGGGCCGGGGCCGGCGTTTCATGTGTATCTGGTGCCGCTCGATGATGTGACGCCAGCGACCGCGGTGGACTAGACTATGTAGTCGATCTGGGGTCGCTACGCGCGTTCAAAGGGTGGCCAGAACTATCGCGTTCCGCCGGGTACTGATCTTAAAACTACAAACATGTTGTGATTTGGTGCGAGCGTTTCGGCGTGCTGATCTCGCCGGCCAAGTTGGCTTTCAAAGGGAGTTAGCTGGGTAGTTCCGGATCTTGGAAGGTTCGGGCGAAGGTTAGTAGCATGATATATATCTAGCTATAAAAAATATGAGCCAAAAAGACTTGATCGCCCGGGCCACCGCAGTTCTGCCGGCCGGCGGGTTCGGCAATTTCGATCCCGCGGTCATCATTCGCGAAGGCCGCGGCGCGCGCGTATGGGACGAGGACGGCACTGAATACATCGACTACCTGATGGGCTCGGGTCCGTTGATCCTCGGTCACGCCCATCCGGAGGTGGTCGAGGCCGTACGCGAGCAGGTGGGCAAGGGCACCACCTTCTTCGCCAACAACGCCTGCGGCATTGAACTGGCGGAAGAAATCTGCGGTGCAATAGATTGCGCCGAGCAGGTGCGTTTCGTCAGTTCCGGCGGCGAGGCTGATATGTATGCCATGCGCCTGGCCCGCGCTGTCACCGGGCGCGATAAGATCATGAAGTTCGAAGGCGGCTATCACCGCATGTCGGCCGAAGCGCAGATGAGTTTGGCACCGCAGCGGCTGGTCAATTTTCCGGTCGCGGTCCCGGATTCGGCGGGTATCCCCGAAAGCGTGCGCGACGAAATGCTGATTGCGCCATTCAACGATATTGAGGTCGTGCGCTCGCTGATCGCCGAGCATGCCGGCGAAATCGCCGGCATTATCGTAGAGCCCTGCCAACGCATCATCCCGCCGATGCCGGGGTTCCTCGAATCATTGCGCGCGGCGTGTAGCGACAACGGCATCGTGCTGATCTTCGACGAGGCGGTGACCGGATTCCGGTTTGCCTATGGCGGGGCACAGGAACGCTACGGCGTAACGCCCGATGTCTGCACGCTGGGCAAGATCGTCGGTGGCGGTTTTCCGCTCGGCGCCATCGCCGGTCGGGCCGACATCATGGCCCATTTTGATAAGGACAAAGTCGGCCAAGACGGATTTTTGATGTACGTTGGCACGCTGAACGGTAACCCGGTCGCCGCCGTCGCCGGTTTGAAGACGCTGGAAATCCTGCGACGCCCGGGCC
>CAUZWH010000385.1:0-3679 GCA_963583675.1 Alphaproteobacteria bacterium | reverse complement strand
CAGGCTCGGAATTGGGGTTTGATTCCAAACAACCCACCGCGCAGGAACAATACGGCAGCCAGCATGATGACGCCGATCAATATTAGTCTTATCGGCCCCCAAGTGACCAAGCCGTCGCGCATTAACACCACAATTAAGGTGCCGATAACGACACCCTCTGCACGACGCATGCCGCCGATGACGAGCATCGCGAGCCCGAGTGACACGAGTTCGAGCCCAAACAGGTTCGATGATGCGCCGCGAAAGTGCGCAGCATAAAAGCCACCAATCGCGCCGAGTGCGGTCGATGAGATCAAGAATACTTGGATCCGGGCGCGCCGGTAGTTTACCCCGCAGGCCTCGGCGAAGGCTTCGCGCTTTTCCGGCGCCATGCGCAGGATCCGACCAAGCCGCCGGCCGTCTACGAGTCGGTATAGCGCCAACGCCGCGATCATCACCACTACGCTCGCGTAGTAGCCGAGCATGAGTTGATGTTCAGCACTGAAGTGCTCTGGGATGTAGGTATCGGCACCGTATAGCCCGCCGGTTGCCGATCCGAAAGTGCGCGATTGCAAGACATAGACTCGACACAGTTCGTTGAGCCCTAAGGTCAACAAGGCGTAGTAGAAACCGTCGAGACGCACCGCGGGGATCGCGATCAAGATACCGAAGCCTAAGCCAATAAAGGTGCCAAAAAACGGCAAACTCCACCATGGCATACCAAACTGAATAGACAGATAGGCGGTGCCGTACGCCGCCGCACCAACCACCGAATAGGTCGCGAGAGAGTAGATGCCAGCGGTGCCGATCACCAGCATCCAGCAAAGATTGATCGCAGCGTATATGGCGAAGATGGCTGCCGCACTCAACAAGGTATTGGTCAGGCTCTGCGGCACGAGAAACGGCATGACCAGCATCAAGGCAAACGCCATGATCCAATACAGCGGGCGTTTATCGCTGATGGTTTTTTCTGCGTGCAATGTTTTTGGGTTGTAGCCGCCGCGCAGCAATAGTGCTCGCCGGCGCGTCGGCCACCAACGGGTACGGTGCCAGAGTCGACTGCCATGCCCGCGAAACTTCCAGTAATAGCGAAAATGCCCAATGTGATGGAGCTTTACTTTGTATTCGCGATTGTCCCGCCACGGCGCCAGCGGGTCCTGCCAAGGTTGAATCGGAACGTCATCGGGTGAATCGCTGTGTCCGCGTGCCGCGATCGGGTTTTTCCAGCTCGGCGGGGTAGGCTCGCTCACGCTTTACGCTTCGCGTGCACGATCGAGGATCCCTGCGATTCCACGTGGCCGGATCAGAATGATCAAGATGATCAAAGCGAACTGGGTGATCAACACATACTGCCCACCGATGGTGGCCGCAGTGATCGCTTCATTGATGGCAAGAATAACCGCCGCGATTAATGCACCGGCAACGCTGCCAAGCCCGCCGCAAAGCGCGATTGCGAGACCCTTGATCAATGGTGTGGTGCCGGCGAACGGCGACACGTAATAAACTTGGGACAGCAACACCGCCGCGAGCCCGGCGAGGGCGCCGGTCAATGCCATCACGTACAGGCCGGTGCGGCGCACACCGATGCCGACTAGTGAGGCCGCGTGTGGGTTCATCATCATCGCGCGGATCTCAAGGCCACGGCGGCTCGATTTCATCCACCACAGAACTAAGCCAAGTAATACGATGGAAGAGACGACCGTACCGGCAGTATTGGCGGTTAAAGTGATGCCCGCGTACTCAATTTGGGCGTAGCCAAAAATTTCCGGCAACGCCTTTGCTCGCGGACCGAAGTACCACATGAGCGTTTGATTCCCGATGAGGGCAATTGCGACGGTTGCGATCATCCCGCGCATGGTGAAATTCGGTTTGTCGTGGATCGGTAGGAACGCAAGTGCCCACACAACGATGCCGAACAGTGCGCCAGTTAATATTCCCGCCGACATCACGGCAATCCCATGCTCGGATAAATGCTCTGCCGCCATCCATGCACCGTAGCCGCTGGCGGCAAAGACAAAACCATAGGCGAGGTTGATCAGGCCTAGGCTCGACCAAGTGATCGAAATGCCGACCGCAAGCGTGCCGTAGATACAGGCCAGCTGCAGTGCATCGACGGCGATGATGCCCCAATTCATCTCAGATTATCTCCATGTTCACCAATGCTTGATTGTAAAGTTCTTCGTGCTTGGGCGACGTTGAATTAACGTTCAGATAAAACCACAAATACCTACGCCTCCCAACGCATAGCGCCGGCGAGCGACACGGAGGCTTCGCCTTTTAGCTTGCCTGCATGCATGCCAATGATGCGGTCAACTCTGCCTTCAAGCAGGCTGACATTCTGTTCTGCAATCACCATTGCCGAGGTGCCGAGTTCAATCGCCATGAGCGTATCGAGCACGCTCTTGCCGATCTTCGGCGCGAGGCCGAGCGATGGTTCATCGACTAAGTACAACGATGCATCCGACATCAGCCCGCGTCCGAGACACACCATACGGCGTTCACCACCGGACAGGCGCCCAACGGGAACAGACATCAGTTTGACGAGTGGGGGAAAAATACCCAGGACCCATTCCTTGCGTTGGCGGCGTTCGCGCCACGCCTTTTTAGTGAATGCGCCGCTATCAAGATGCTCCTCGACAGTGAGCCCATAAAAAATTTCGTCGCCTTGTGGAATGAGAGCCAGCCCACGTCGCACAACGCGATGGGTATAACGTCCCGGGCCTTGCGAGCGAGACCCGCCAACCTCATGCCCGTTCAATTGGATCGATCCGCGCTGCCAACCGGTTAATCCAGCGATTGCAAGAAACAAGGTCGACTTGCCGTGCCCATTTAGGCCAACGATGCCAAGGCGTTCACCCGGGAGCACGCTGAGGTCGAGATCATGTAGGACGCGCATTGGACCGTAACCGGCAGACAATCCACTAACGCGCAAGATCTCGCGGCTTACCTCGGATGAGTCGTCCGCTTCCTCAACCGGTACGTATGTCGGCGGCCCGCTCAATGCGCGACGTTTTCGAAATAGGCTTCGTGAACTTTGGCGTCGTGCATGATTTCGGCGAGCGATCCGCTTGCAATTGTTTGACCAGCATCCATAACCATCACGCTGTCGGCAATGGTGTCGAGTAACTCGAGTCGGTGTTCGACGATTGCGATGCCGATGTTGAGTTCCTTCGAGAGTACGCGGATCAGATGATCAAACTCGTCGATCTCGGAATTGATCATTCCGGCCGCTGGTTCGTCGAGCAATAGCATTGAACAATGTCGCATCAATAAACAGGCGAGCAGAAGTTTACGTCGGTTCAAGGTTTCGAGGCTGCTGGCCGGTAGATGCATCGCGACGTTTAAGTGTACGAGTTCGCAGGCCCACTCAGCTTGGTGGCGGGTGCAGTACGGCTTGTATGCCTGACGCGCGGCTTTCAAAACTTCACCTACGGTAAGGTCTTCGGGCACCACCGGTGTCTGATAGGTGCGTCCAATACCGAGGCGGGCGCGCTGGTAAAGTTTGAGATCGGTAACCGCTTTTCCGCGGAGCTGGATCGATCCCGAGCGCGCTTGGATTCGACCGCTGAGTACTTCGAAGAGACTTGTTTTACCGGCGCCGTTGGGGCCGATGATACCGAGTACTTCACCGGCTTCGACGGTGAGTGATATGTCGTTGAGGATCTCGCGGCCACCAAGGTCGAGGCAGATCCCGGTGCAT
>CAUZWH010000384.1:0-3691 GCA_963583675.1 Alphaproteobacteria bacterium | reverse complement strand
TTTGCGGCGACCTCGAACAAGCCAACGGTGCGATCCGTACCGACCACGCGAAAGGTGCCGTCGGCAAATTCTAGATCGCTCGATGCCACTTCGAGCATGTCACACGCCGGCTCGGTAGCTACCTCAATCACGTTGTCCGCCGCGACCAGCACCGAACCGCCGCCGATCGTTATCGATCGTGAGCCGAGACTGCCGCCGCCGATCGAGGTGGCGTCGGAATCACCTTGGCGAAGATTAATGCTGTCGAAGGGGACCCCGAGCTTTTCGGCAAGTATCTGCGCAAACGAGGTTTCGTGGCCCTGGCCGTTCGATTGCGTACCGATAAACATCGTCACTGTTTCATCCGGTTCGAAGCGAACGATGGTTTCCTCAGCGCGGAGCAATGGGGCCGCACACTCGTCGATGTATGTGGCGATGCCGATCCCGCGCCGCCGTCCCTCACCCCTGCCCTGCGCCCGGCGCGCTTCAAAGCCAGACCAATCGGCAAGGTCCTTCGCGCGATCGAGGCCGGTCGCGAACTCGCCACTGTCGTAAACCATGCCAAGCGTGGTGGTGTACGGCATGGTATCGGCGCTTATGAAATTGCGCCGCCGGAGCTCACTGGGATCGACGTCAAGCTCGCGCGCGGCCAAGTCGATCAGTCGCTCCAGCCGGTAGACGATCTCAGGCCGCCCGGCGCCGCGATAAGCGCACACCGGCGCGGTGTTGGTGAACACACCCTTGACCCCGACATAGGCGGCTGGAATCTCGTAGACCGTGGTCTGCATGAGCGCATACGCCGTGTGGATGATCGTGCCAACGTTCGATAGGTAGGCGCCCATGTTGGCGTTCGACTGACAGCGGTAGGCGAGAAACCTGCCATCAGCGTTGAGTGCAAGGTCGGCGTGGGTAGTTACGTCGCGGCCGTGAGTGTCGGCGACAAAGCCCTGGCTCCGATCGCCCGCCCATTTGACCGGCCTGCCGATGCGCTGCGCCGCCCACATCACCAATGCGTGCTCGGGGTAGACGTTGATCTTGCCGCCAAAACCGCCGCCGACGTCGGGGGTGATTACCCGGATATTGCCGTGCGGAGTCTTGAAGATATCGTCGGCCAGGGTTTCGCGAAAGCGGTGGGAGGATTGGGTCGAGGTGTGCAGCGTATAGTGCTGGTTGGTGGCGTCATATTCGGCCAGCGCGGCGCGCGGTTCCATGTAGTTCGGAACGACCCGATTGTTGACGAGATCGAGCGAAATGACATGGGCTGCGGTCTCAAACACCGCGTCCGTCGCCATTCTGTTGCCGGCACCGAAATCGTAACAGATATTGTGCGGCGCTTCGTTCCAGATCACGGGCATCCCGGGATCGGTCGCATGCTTGGTATCGGTGACACAGGCCAGCGGCGTGTAGTCGATTTCAATGAGGTCAGCGGCATCGCGCGCAGCTTCGAGGGTCTCGGCGATCACAATCGCGACGGGTTCACCGACGTAGCGAACCCGACCCCGCGCTAGTAGCGGGCGCGCGGGATAGGCGTTCTGCGAACCATCGATGTTGTCGACCCGATAGATGCAAGGCAGGTTGCCGAGCCCATCGCTCACGAGTTCGTCGCTGGTCAATATGGCCAGAACACCAGGTGCGGCTCGCGCGACATCAGCCCCAATCGCGCCAAGCTCAGCGTGGGCATGGGTTGCGCGAACGACGTACAAGCGGGCCTGGCTTTCGAGGTTGATGTCGTCGGTATAACGACCGCGACCGGTGACCAGTCGAGGGTCTTCCTTTCGCGATACAGGCTGGCCTATGCCGAATTTTTCCATCGCCGATCCTCCCCTTCCGATGATTCGCTCACCGACTTATTAGCCAAGGTTTTGAGACGTTGCACTTCAATCGGTATACTAGTGGAAAGACCTGCCAGGAGGTAACGATGGCGCTTACCGATAATTTCGACCCGACGACGGTGGACCAAGATCTAGCGCAAACGCGGGCACCGCTTAGTGAGGCGCTTCATGTGCCCGGATTCGTCTACGACTCCGAAGAGGTGTTCCAACTCGAAAAAGAGCGCTTGTTCATGAAGGAGTGGGTGTGCACGATCCGCGAGGAGCAGATCGAAAATCCGGGCGACTATGTCGCCATGCACCTGATGGGTGAACCGTTCATCGTTTGCCGTGACGATGCCGGCAATATCAACGCCTTTGCCAATGTGTGCGCCCATCGTGGCGTCGAAGTGGCATCTGGCGAAGGTAACCTCAAGGAATTCAGCTGCCCCTATCATGGCTGGCTCTACGACTTGCAGGGCAAGTTGATCGGCGCGCCCTACATGAAGGAAGCCGAGGGGTTCGACCCCGCCAATTGCCGCCTAAAGCCGCTAAAAGTTGATACTTGGGAGCGTTGGATCTTCATCAGCTTCAACCCTGACGTCGAGCCGCTTGAGAAAGCCGTCGAACACTTCGACCAGGAATTCGGCTGGTTACGGCAGCGCGATTGCCGGCTCGGAATACAAGCGGTGGTTGACGTCAACTGCAACTGGAAGTTCGTCAATGAGAACTTGATGGATGTCTATCATTTCCAAACGTTGCACGTGGAATCGTTCGGCGCTCACCTTGACGGTGAAAAATTCAAGATCAAGCTGACCGATCGCGGCGGCGTAAGTGCCTTCTACAAGGCAGCCCCAATGGTGCCGGAAGGCAAGAGCTTGTTCGGACCGATGCCCTGGCTGGGTGAGGAGAATATGGATCTGGGCTGCATGGGTCATCTGCCGCCCAACATGCATATCTTCGGCCGCGGCGATGCAACCACGCCCTACGTCATCTGGCCGCTCACCCCAAACAAGACGCGGATTCACATCAATATTCTGTTCCCGGAAGAGCTTCTCAACCGGCCCGACTTCAAAGAAAAGGTGCAAAGCTATTACGACTTTCAAATGATGGTTATCAGCGAAGACAATGCGATGGTCGAGGGGATGCAAAGCAATATGGGATCGACACGTTTTGTGCCGGGTCCGATGTCGAAGCTCGAGTTGACGGTCCACAACATCATCAATGGTTACCTCACCCGCACTTTCGGTGCGGAAGGTGTGCACGCGGTCGCCGCGGAGTAATCAAAGATCGGTTCGATGCCGGAGCCCGATTCGCAGCTCGTCAGCGAAGCCGACGTCGAGACGTTTGAACGTGACGGGGTGATCTGCCTGCGCGGCCTGTTCGACGCCAAGTGGGTAAGCCGTATCCGCGCGGCGATGGACCGCGTGATCGCTAATCCGTCTGCTGAAGGAAAGTTGCTCAATCCAGATGGGACGCCCGGTCGCTTCGAGCGTGACCTGTTCATGTGGATGCGAGACGACGACTTCCGGTCGCTGGTCTATGATTCCCCGCTCGGCGAGATCGCCGCGGCGTGCATGCGGTCTCAACGCATCACCTTCATCGTCGACATGATGCTGACCAAGGAACCGAACACGCCGTGGCCGACACCCTGGCATCACGATCTCCCCTACGGATGGTATGACGGCGAGCAGGTTTGCGGGTTGTGGCTTTCGCTCGATCATACGACGAAGGACAGCGGGGCGGTGGATTGGGTCCGCGGATCTCACAAGTGGGGGAGCTGGTATGCCGCGCGGCCGTTCGAAGGCGGCGCATAGACTCGCAGTCTGCCGCTCACTAAGATCTCGCGCGTAGCCAAGGGAGGCCACGATGGCGCTTGCTGAAATATCCGAAGATGCGTTCGA
>CAUZWH010000383.1:0-3691 GCA_963583675.1 Alphaproteobacteria bacterium | reverse complement strand
TCGCGTGCGGCAAGGTCGGCCCACCGAGTGATGCGTGCATCGATGTTTGCGGAATGACGGTAAATCGCGCGGCGAGGATGCGCGGCAGGGCCTTCGCTGTGAGTGCGGATGCGCGACGCGGGCTGTCGCAGCTTAACGATGACGAATTCGTGGCCGACGACTAACTAGCGGGACCGACTTCTGCCGCCGGGATTTTCTTTGTCCGCGCCACACCCTTTGGCAATACGGCGGATCCTATGCGGTCGCTTCTTCGGCGGCGGCCTCTTCGGATTTTTTCTTGGCCGCTGATTTCCTTTTGGCTGGTTTCTTGGTGGCGGCTTTCAGAGCTGCGGCCTCGTCGGCGGCTTGCTTATCGACGGCTTCTTTGGCGAGCCGCAGCGCGCGCAGGGTTGCGGTCCGGTCCAGCTTGTCCTGCCAAGCCTTCTCGCGCTCTTTGAGATCCTGCTTATCTTTTTTCTGCGAGGCCGTGAAATGTTGCTCGGCTCTTGATCTTGCTGATTTTGCCATCGGTAATCCTCCGGTTCAGTCGGCGCCGATAACGGGAGATGACTCTGCCCGGAGCGCACGCGAGACACCCGCGCGCTCTAATTGGCGCACAGGATGTGCCATGACGCGTCGCGCCATGCCCTTATTGTTGGTCGTTTCTTCGTGTTACCGAATGGAAAACACTTGGGACGCTACCTGGTCGGTAGCAGCGCGCTCCCTCAGTCTATCAGGCGATCATTGCAGTCCGCGTCGCCGACGGCGCGCGATCTCCGCCCCAGCCAGAAACTGAGGGCGGAGTCTTTGCGTAGTTAGTCGATAACCGACAGGTTCTCGGCAGAAGACTTGCCGTCCCGTCCGGGCTGAAGCTCGTAGGAGACTTTTTGCCCTTCGTTAAGCGAACTCAATCCGGCGCGTTCGACCGCCGAAATGTGGACGAAAGCGTCTTTAGAACCGTCTTCCGGCTCGATGAATCCGAAACCCTTGGTCGGGTTGAACCACTTAACAGTACCTGTAGCCATAGTTGTTTCCTCTAACAGCAATCAAGATTTGCATGCCCCACACCATGTGGCGACACACCGTCGTAACGTTCACATTGTCAGGGGATAACCAAGCTATCGGCGGGCCGATTGTTTAGGTAGTCACGAATCGAATGTATCACGTTCGGGGAATAATTAGAGGATAGCTCCGGGAAGTCAATGACTCTCGAAATGCGGCGTTAACCAAAATCCCGCCGAAAAGGGCCGAACCGGTCAAAAAACCGGTCAAATCCGCCAACTCTTGAGCAAACCGCCCGCCGCCGGCACGGTTACTAACTCTCCCAAGGGACGCACCGCACTGGGCCATAATCGCGCTTAATCGCCCGATCAGTTAGTGCGCATCCACAGGCTGCCTCACGATCGACGCTACCGCCGTTGCCCGGCCAATCTCCACGCGCCTATCATGAAGGCTCCTCGCACCAAGCGGTACCGCATGCGTTTGCCGATAACACCATGGACCCGATAAAGCGCCGCACCGCCGTCATTGCCGGTGGCGGCATCGGCGGGCTCGCCGTGGGCTGGGCACTGGCGCGTTATGGCTGGCAGGTGCGGGTGCATGAGCGTGGGCCGGAGATCCGAGAGATCGGCGCCGGCATTCTGTTGATGAGTAACAGCATCTCGATTTTCGAGCATTATGGCTTCGCCGATCTGATCCTCGCTCGCGCGATCGCTTATGAAGGCTCGTTGCGGCTCGAACACGATGGCCGGTTGATCCAGCGCAGCGATCTGCGCGGCGATTACCGCTGGATGGGCGTGACGCGCTCTGACCTGGTGCTCGGCCTGGCCGAAGCCGCACGCCGCCAGGGCGTCGAAATCATCACCGATTCGGAAGCCGTGGGGATAGACCCAACGGGCACGCTAACGCTGGCCAACGGCGCCGTCGAACGGGCCGACCTGGTGATCGCGGCGGACGGCTTTCGCTCTGTGTTGCGCGACCAGCTTGGGCTTACCGTGCGCGCGTCCGATCGCCGCAGCGGCGCAACCCGGCTATTGATCAAACGAACTGACGCCGAATCGGAACCGATATTCCGGGAATATTGGTCGGGCCGGCGCCGGGTCGGCATCGGTCCGGTGGCGCCCGACCTCACCTATGCCTATCTGAGCTGCCCGCATTCGGATGCGCGCGGTTGTGCGATGCCGATCGATATCGACAGCTGGCGGGCGGCGTTTCCCGGCATCCCCGATTTCTTCGACCGGCTGGCTAACCCGCACAGCATCGCCCGGCACTCCTATGCGCACGCGGTGGTGAGCAAGTGGTCGCACGGGCGCGCCGTGGTGTTGGGCGACGCCGCGCACGCCTTCCCACCGGCGCTGGGGCAGGGCGCCGGGATCGCAATCACCAACGGCTACGCCTTGGCCCGTATGCTCGACCGAGAAGGCGATATCGAAATGGCTCTACGAGATTGGGAGCAACGCTTCCGGTGGATCGCCGACCAAACCCAAACATGGTCGTTGCGGATTGATTCGCTGACCACGCAATGGCCCCGACCGCTCTCATTCGTGCGCCGCGCCATGCTGTGGGGGATCGGCCAGCTCTCGGCAATGAACAGCCGAGTGCGGGTCGCCGATCGCATCGATTTGGCGGGACCGAAGTTCGATCGCAAGACAGAGGCACAATGAGCGACATCAGGCACGGCGAACTGATCGATTGGCACACCAATTTGTGGCTGCCCGAGCACTTCAGTGACGACCACAACGAGGAAATGGCGGCGCAACTAGGGCCGGCGACGGATGGATCGCCCGCGGCGCATCAAGCAGGCGTCGCTGCGACGGCTGGCAAGTTCGTCGTTCTGGCACTGCGCTGGAACCGGCTCGGCACGCACATCCCCAACGAATTCGTAGCCGATTATGTGAAGCAGTATCCGGAGCGCGCGATCGGCTTTGCCTGCGTCGATCCGCACGACGACGATGCGCCCGATGAGCTTGAGCGAGCGATCACCGAGCTCGGCATGCGCGGTTTGAAGATGTCGCCGGTCTATGCCGGGTTCGATCCGTGGGCGCCGGAGGCATGGCGGCTCTACGAGATCGCCAACCAGCATGGCATCCCGATTCTGTGGCACCAGTCGGCGGCTTATCCGGCGCAATCGGTGTTGGAATATGGCAACCCGATCCTGCTCGACAAGATCGCCCGGGCCTTTCCCGAACTGCGCATGATCATCGCCCATGTCGGGCAGCCGTGGATCGGCGAAACCGTGGTGTTGCTGCGTAAACACAAACAGCTCTTCGCCGACCTCTCGGCCCGCTACTATCGCAAGTGGCAGTTCTACAACGCGCTGATGCTGGCGATCGAATACAAGGTGACCGACCAATTGCTGTTCGGTTCCGACTTCCCCATGCAGACCTCGCAGGCCGCGCTTGATAGTTTCCGCGCGGTGAATGACTGGGGCGAGGGCGTGGCGTTACCTCGGATACCCGAAGAAGTTATCGAGGATATCGCCTTCAACCGGCCGTTCAGCCTGCTGTGGCCGGATGGATAGATCCAGTAATTGGAAAATTGGCTGGGCTGGTCGACCATCATACTGGCTGGCGTGGTCTTGCTGGCGACGGCCCAGGGGTTCGAGTGCCGACCGTTGCTAGCGGTCGAAACGGCGGCCTCACGACAACTTGAAAGTGGTCCCGTCGTTTGAATTCTAGCGCAGCGACATCTAATAAAATTGTTAAAAAACAAT
>CAUZWH010000382.1:0-3712 GCA_963583675.1 Alphaproteobacteria bacterium | reverse complement strand
CGTGCATTCCCGCAGACGCTTTGTTCCTTACTATTGGTTACCCACGAGATGTTATCGAAGGGTCTCATGCCAGCCAGCCACGTTTGTCGGATAATGTATCGATAATCTCTTGATGTCCCGTAGCGTGCTCGCCTGGAGGTCCGCTATCGCTGGAAATACCGGACGTGAAACGCTGGCGTCCACCACAGCCGGGTGTGGCCAAAAGAAGGCATTCAATTCATCGCGAAAACAGATGGACTCGTCGCGCGTAGACCCAGTATTTAAGATATCCGGGACAATATTGGAGGGCACGATATGTGGTCGAGAAATGCGCTAACCAAACGACTCAATCTCGAGTGGCCGATTCTTCAAGCGCCGATGGGCAATCTCTCCACGCCTAGCCTAGCCGCCGCTGTGAGCAATGCTGGTGGCCTTGGCGGAATCGGCATGTGGGGTTTTTCTGCAGGTGACGCCGAACGGCGCATCGCCGGTTTTCGCCAGCAGAGCGGTGGGGCCCTGAACGTCAATTATCCACTGTGGGATGATCCGGGAGACCTTACCGGCGTCGGTGAGGAAATGCGCCGGCGTCTTCAGGCCTTCTACGATGAAAGCGGACTTGGCGCGATGCCCGAACCGGTAGGCTCCGGCGGCACCGTCGATGCCGAACATCTCGCCATGCTCAAGCACGTCAAGCCAGAGGTCGTGAGCTTTCACTTCGCCCTGCCTGAACCCGAGGTGCTGCGGGAAATTAAGTCAGCGGGGATATATACGATCGCTAGTGCCACGACCGTTGCCGAAGCGAGAATTCTCGAGGAGAGCGGTATCAACGCCGTTATTGCGCAGGGCATCGAAGCGGGCGGCCATCGCGGCACTTTCACGGGCGTCGATATCGCTATGCAGCCGGGGTTGTTTGCCTTGCTGCCCCAGGTCGTCGACGCGGTCACCGTGCCGGTCATCGCGGCGGGCGGGATCGCCGACGGCCGTACGGTTGCGGCGGCTTTGGTTCTCGGCGCCAGCGCGGTGCAGCTCGGCACGGCGTTCCTGCGCTGCGAGGAAGCGAACGTACCCTATGACCATAGAGCGGCGCTTGGCAAAGCCGATGATGCCTCGACAGTGGTATCTTCCGTGGTTTCGGGTCGCCCGGCGAGGTTTATCCGGAACCGGCTGATCGAAGAGCTGGCGCAATCGGAACCGTTGCCGTTTCCGGCGCAATTGAGCATTACGACGCCGCTACGCGCCTCTGGCGACCCGGAACTCGGCTCATTGTTCTCCGGCCAGTCGGCGGCGCTGACCCGTGATATGCCAGCCGGCGAGCTGGTAAAGACGCTGGCCTCGGAGACCGGGGTGCGCTTGAAGCAGTTTGGATACTGATAGGGTTGTTGGCGTCCACTATCGATGGTGACACTAAGTGGGTATAACGATGTTGAAGAAGCGGCAATTGTGGCGGTTGTGGGAAGACGGAGAGAAGATACGGACCGTTGCGTAGACGCGGGTTGCGATCCCCAGCCGAGATGTTGGTAAATTCAATAATCAGCCAACGGAGATTCCAACCGTAGATACGGAAAAGTCGTGAGTCCGAATCCCATCGTTCGCTCCAATACTTTCAATATCTTAGGGAATTTTAGTGGCCGCTTATTTTAGCTTAGCAAGTACAAACCGTGCGTTCATCGAGCGAGGTGGCAGACGCCGAAAATCTCATGCGCAGCTTGGTCGATGCTAACAAAGCGTTGTACAGCGACGATCTCGAGACGATCGAAGAATGCTATCGAGGCTCATGGTTCTTTGATCACAATCCGGAAGTGTCGCTCGAATACCGTCCGCCCCAGCGTGATGGGTGATGTACTTGTTGCCTATATTGAAGGTGCTGCTGCCGACACGGTCGCAATCTGCAGAATGGACAGGGTCTCTTGGGGAAAACTCCCGAGGAGCCAGCGGTTGTAAAACCGGTTAGGCGAAAAACCGTGCTGTTGGTAGGCGCGCTTCGCAAAAGGGGCGCCGACTTAGCGGAACTCATTACGCGCGCCAACGTTACGAATGGTTCTGAGAACCTAATCGGCCTTCGGACCACGTGACCATAGCCTGATGTTTTTGTAGATCCGCACATTGATGTCGGCGCGCATGCCGGGGGTCAGGTTTGGGGGTGGATTTTCCAGGGAGATGCGGACGGGGACGCGTTCCACCGACCCACCCAATTTGCGCGACCCGGCGCCACCGCCACCGCCGCCGCCCATTTTGGCGGTTGTGATGCTGCCAATATGACGGACGGCGCCGTAGAAGTCGCGAAACGGATACGCGTCGAGATTGACGAGCACTTCCTGACCTACCGAGACATGGCGAATCTGGCTTTCGTCGATATTCGCTTCGATCCAGTATGATTTTGGATCGTATAGCATCAGGATGTTGACGCCGTCTTCAAGATATTCGCCCTTGAATTTGCGGATCGTTCCGACGACGCCGTCGATTGGGCTGGCGATGTGACGATAGCTCAACGCCAGTTCCTGTTTTTTGATGAGATTTTTGATCTGGTCCTGTTTGACGCCGGATATTGTTATTTTTGCGTCCAAGACATCGAGACGTTTTCGGGCGGCGGTAAGTTGACCTCGTTCTTTTTTCGCCACGGCGATTTTTCCACTGAACAGGGATTTTGCACCGCGCAGCACTAAAATCTTGTCCTGTTCGGCGTTCAGCGTTGTTTCCGGCGTTAATTTCTTGTTGAAGAGCACGGTGACGCGGCGCAGATTTTTGCGCGCGAGTGCAAGGCGCTCTCGAATGGCTTGATGTTCGTGCTGCAACGCCCGGATTTTTTCCCGCTGCGTTGCGAGCTTTGACTTGAGTTCCGCCTCAAAGGCGGCTTTTTCTGTCGTTAGGCTGGACTGATTGGCGACTTCAAGCGCCAAGTCGGTTTTCAAAGACTCGATATTTAATTTGATATCGTCCTGAACCAGCGTAATGAGGCGTTGGCCTTTTTTGACCGCGCCGCCTTCCTGGACCAGGACAGCATCGATTTTCCCATCCACCTGGGCGGAAATATTGGTAAAGTCGGTCTGGACGCTCGCATTGCTTTCATAGACATGAGTGAACCAGTAAAAGACCTCATAGGACAGTAAGAGCGCCCCGCCGATCAGGCCGATGCCGATTGCAACCTTTAATTTCGCCTTAAAATCCAATATCAAAGTCTCTTGCGTTGGGGGGAACGGAACAAAACAGCCAATTTCCCAAACAGCCATCTTAAAGGGAGCGCGCCTTCGTAATGCGATCAATTTCCGAGCAAGTCAACGACGGCGCATTTTCAATCGCCCCGCCGCGACGGTTCTTGGGCCGGCGTTAGATGGCTGTTGTAACGGCACCAGACGATAAAACGCCCGCCACGCGCGCCGTAATGGGTGCGCTGTTCCGAAACCCGAATTACCTAGCCATTTGGTTACTGGGCAGCCTTACCGGGTTTATTCGCTGGTTTCAACTTTTGGCGTTGGGCGTTTACACCTTTGAGATCACAGGATCCCCGCTTTTGGTGTCGATAGTGCCAATTCTTTGGGGGTCGCCATTGGCGATTTTCGGACCGATCATTGGCGGGGTTGCCGACCGGGTTGACCGCAAATATTTGTTAGGTGGTTCCCTCATACTGATTCTTCTGGTCGCAATAACGATGGCGTCGTTGGCGTATTCGGGAGGTTTGACGATCACGCATATCTTTGTCGCATCGGTGCTGTCGGGGTTGTTCTGGGCGACAGAT